>UROJ01000030.1 GCA_900549335.1 uncultured Collinsella sp. | reverse complement strand
GATCCAGTACAGCATCCTGACCGACCCCACCGCTCGCGTTACCGCTCAGCAGGAGGGCTCCACGCTCGTTATGGAGCTCGTTACCGCTGACGCCGTCGACCAGCTCGAGAGTGCCGGCTGCAAGATCGATAACGTTCAGGGTTTCGGCACCCGCTTCATCATGTTCAACGTCGCCAAGGAGCCTTGGAACAACGTCAAGGTCCGTCAGGCTGTCATGTATGCGCTCGACACCGAGAAGATGGTCAGCAACACCTTCGCTGGCCTTGCCACCGCTGCCAGCTGCTACCTGCCCAAGAGCTTCACCAACTATCATGAGGCTTCCACGGTGTACAAGACCGACGCCAAGAAGGCTAAGAAGCTCATTGAGGAGTCTGGCATCACCCCGGGTGCCATCACCCTGCGCACCACCGACAACGAGCAGATTAAGGGCATGGCCGCCCAGGTCAAGAACGACCTCGACGCTCTCGGCTTCGATGTGACCATCCAGACCGATACCTCGCCGGCCACCTACGCTGCCATCGACGGCGGCGAGGCCTACGATATCCTCCTTGCCCCTGGCGATCCTTCCTGCTTCGGCGCTGACCCCGACCTGCTGCTCAACTGGTGGTACGGCGACAACGTTTGGATGCAGACCCGTTGCCCGTGGAAGGAGTCCGCTGAGTGGCAGAAGCTCCACAGTCTCATGGACGAGGCTCTTGCCGCCGAGGGCGACGAGCAGCAGAAGAAGTGGAACGAGTGCTTCGACATCATTGCCGACAACGCCGTTCTGTACCCCGTTGTCCACGTCAAGACCGTCTCCGCTTCCTGGGACGATCCGTCCACTGCGCCCAACGGCGAGGCCCTCGATGGCTTCAAGGGCATCGGCACGACGAGCATGTCCTTCAGGGGCGTTGCGACCGTCAAGGCGTAAGACTCGCTTGAGTCTGTATGCAGGATGTCGGTCGTTGGGACCGTATCCTCATAGTTGAAACAAAGACCCGGGCGGCAACGATGTCGCTCGGGTCTTGTAATGAGTATCCGTACTCATATACCAGTTGGTCCTACCGACAAAAGAAAGGGGAGAGAACGTGAACAACTTGCTACGTTTGATTGGAAGGCGTCTTGTGGCGCTGCCGATCATGGCATTGGGCGTCACCGTCCTGGTGTTCTTCCTTATGTCGTTCTCCAAGACCGACCCCGCCTACACGGCGTTGGGTGACGGTGCCTCGCCCGAGGCGGTTGCCGAGTACCATGAGAAGTATGGTCTGGACGACCCCTGGCCCGTGCGCTACGTGCGCTATATGGGCGATTTGATCCATGGCGACATGGGCACCTATGGTGCTGCTCGCAACTCCGTTGCCAAGCGCATCTCCACGGCCCTGCCCGTCACGATGCAGCTGACCTTCATCGGTCTTGCCATCGGTGCGGTCGTTTCGTTTTTACTCGGCGTCATCGCGGCACTGTATCGCGATAAATGGCCGGACCAAGTGATCCGCGTCTTTTCCATCGCCGGCTTGGCAACCCCGTCGTTCTGGCTTGCCGTTCTGTTGATCCTGCTGTTCTCTTCCTACCTTAAGGTGCTCCCGGCATCGGGTGCTCTGCCTCACTTCACCACGAATCCGGTTGGCTATCTGGGACGTATGATCATGCCCGCTATCGCCTTGGCATTTCCGCTGACGGGCCAGATGACTCGTATCGTGCGTACCGCCATGGTCGAGGAGCTCGACAAGGACTATGTCCGTATGGCTCGCGGCGCCGGCGTTCCCGAGAAGGTTGTCGTCGGCATCAACGTTCTTCGCAATGCGCTGATCACCCCGGTCACCACCCTCGGTCTTAAGATCGGTTACCTCATGGGTGGCGCTGTCGTCATCGAGGTTATCTTCAACCTCCCCGGCATGGGCACCGCGATTCTGCAGGGCGTTCAGGGCAACGAGGCGAACCTGGTTCAGGGCGTCGTTATCGTCGTTGCTCTTGCCTTCATCATCATCAACATCGTGGTTGACATGCTCTACCTGCTCATCAACCCGCGCATCAGGACGGTGTAGATTATGGTAAAGATTCGAGAGAAGCAAACCGAGCAGCTCGAGAAGGCTGCCTCCAAGGGGCTCAAGCTCGGTGGCTGGAAGAAGATGACGCTGTCTTCTAAGATTGCCGCCGTCGTGCTGGTGCTGGTCGCCCTGACTGCGATCCTGGCGCCCCTTCTTGCCCCCTATAGCCCGGTCGAGATCTTTACGGCTCGCCAGGCTCCCGGCAACGGATTTATCTTCGGTACCGACGATAAGGGTCGCGACATTCTGTCGCGTATGCTCTACGGTGGTCGTTACTCGCTGATTATCGGCTTTGGCGCCACTGCCATGGCTCTGGTCTGCGGCTCGGTCGTGGGCGCCCTTGCAGCGGTTTCGCGCAAGGCCGTCTCCGAGACGATCATGCGTATCCTGGACATCATCATGTCCATCCCGGGCATCGCCCTCGCGGCCGTCTTCGTCTCCATCCTGGGCAACTCCGTGCCGTCGATCATCTTCGCCATCGGCTTTATGTACACTCCGCAGATTGCCCGTATCGTACGCGCCAACATCGTGTCCGAGTACGGCGAGGACTATGTCCGCGCGGTCATCGTTTCCGGCGCCAAGGCTCCGTGGATTTTGATCAAGCATGTTCTGCGTAACTGCATCGCCCCGATCATGGTCTTCACCGTTACCCTGGTCGCCGACGCCATCATCTTCGAGGCCTCGCTGACCTTCATCGGCGCTGGTATCCAGGAGCCCACCGCTACCTGGGGCAACATCCTCGCCGACGCCCGCGGCGGCGTGCTCGCCGGCCGTTGGTGGCAGGCGCTGTTCCCGGGCCTGGCCATCATGATCACCTGCTTGGCGCTCAACATCCTCTCCGAGGGCATTACCGACGCCATGGCCGCTGCTCCCTCCGCCGCCCTGGATCCTACCGATTCCTCCAAGCGTCGCGAGGCCGACCTGCTGGTCTCCGACCCCGTTCGCGCCTACAAGGAGCAGGCCCAGTCCCTCTCCGCTCGCCTTGGCGCCCTGCGCGATGTCGAGCTCAAGCGTGACGATCGCCACGTGCCCGACGAGTCCGTTGAGCCGATCCTTTCGGTCCGTGATTTCTGCATCCAGTTTGAGCACCACGGTGATATCAACGTCGTCGACCACGTCAACTTTGACGTCCGTCCTGGCCAGACCATGGGCCTGGTCGGTGAGTCCGGCTGCGGTAAGTCCATCACCACGCTGGCCATCATGGGCCTGACCGACGATGACGAGCATCTTTCCGGTGAGGTTCTCTGGGAAGGCCGCGACCTGCTCAAGATGAGCAAGAAGGAGTGGTTCGGCCTGCGCGGTACCGATATCGCCATGGTCTATCAGGACGCCCTGTCCTCGCTCAACCCCTCCATGCTCATTTCCGCCCAGATGAAGCAGCTCACCAAGCGCGGCGGCACCCGTAGCGCCGAGGAGCTCCTGGAGCTCGTGGGCCTCGACCCCAAGCGTACGCTCGAGAGCTATCCGCATGAGCTTTCCGGCGGCCAGCGTCAGCGCGTTCTGATCGCTATGGCCCTTACCCGCGACCCCAAGCTTGTCATCTGCGACGAGCCCACGACCGCTCTGGACGTTACCGTCCAGAAGCAGGTCATCAAGCTGCTTAACGACCTTCAGGCCAAGCTCGGCTTTGCCATGATCTTCGTTTCGCACGACCTGGCACTGGTCGCCGAGGTCGCTCATAACATCACGGTTATGTACGCCGGTCAGGTTATCGAGCAGGCGCCCACCAAGGAGCTGCTCACCAACCCGATTCACGAGTACACCCGCGGCCTTCTGGGTTCCGTCCTGTCCATCGAGAGCGGTTCGGGCCGCCTGCACCAGGTGCCCGGCGCCGTTCCGAGCCCGCGCGATTTCCCCAAGGGCGATCGCTTCGCACCCCGCTCGAGCCATCCGCGCATTGGCCTGGACACCCGTCCGGTCTTCAAGCGCGTGCCCGGCACCGAGCACTTCTATTCCGAGCTCCCCGATGAGGTGCTCAAGGCAAATGGTTTGACCCCTCACGCGGAGGTGATGTAGATGAGCGAGACCGCAGTCAACGGCGTCGAGCCGATCATCTTCCTTGATGACGTCCACGTCACCTTTAGGACCCGTACCGGCTCGATTCTGCACCCCAACCTGGTTCACGCCGTCCAGGGTGTAACGATTAAGCTCATGCCCGGTCAGACGATCGGCATCGTCGGCGAGTCCGGTTGCGGTAAGTCCACCACCGCCAACGTCATGTGCGGCCTGCAGGCCCCCACGAGCGGCAAGGTCTACTTTAAGGGCAAGGACGTTACCAAACGTACCGCCGAGGACCGTCGCCACATGGGTCGTGTCATCTCGGTCGTGTTCCAGAACCCGGCCACGGCGCTCAACCCCCGCATGGTCGTTCGCGAGCAGCTGCTCGACCCCATGCGCGTCCACAACCTGGGTACCGAGGCCGAGCAGGAGAAGCGCGTCAAGGAACTCTTGGAGCTCACCGGTCTGCCCAGCTCCGCTGCCGAGGTTCTTCCTGGCCAGCTTTCGGGCGGCCAGCGCCAGCGCGTCGCAATTGCCCGTGCCCTGTCGCTGAACCCCGATGCCATCATCGCCGACGAGCCCACCTCGGCTCTGGACGTTTCGGTCCGCGCGCAGATTCTGAACCTGCTGACCGACCTTAAGAAGGAGCTCGGCCTGGCCATGGTGTTCATCAGCCATGACATCCAGACGGTCCGTTATATCTCTGACGACATCATCGTTATGAATGGCGGCAAGATCGTCGAGCAGGGCGAGGCCAAGCAGGTCTTCCAGCACCCCCAGGACCCCTACACCAAGATGCTGCTCGGCGCTGCGCCGTCGCTGCTGCACCCCAAGCTCGGCGAGTAGCCTCGCTTTCCCTCCCGTGCGCCCGGTTCCCTTGCCGGGCGCACCTCCGTTGCGATTTCGAAAGGTTGGGTTCACGAGCCATGCCAAGTGCTCAGGAGCTACAACATCAATTTGGTGAATATCGAGGCGCCATGCCCCGTCCATCAGATTTCGATCTCTTTTGGAAGGATCGCATGGCCGAGGCCGACGCCGTTGGGCTTGACTATGCGATCGAGACGGCATCGGTCAACGATGCCGCGACCTGCCAGCTTTTCGACCTCTGGTATACCGGCATGTGTGGCGCTCGCCTGCATGCCAAGTACCTTAAGCCCGTCTCGGACGAGCCCGTGCCATTGGTGCTTCAGTTCCATGGGTATCCGGGTGCAAGCCGCAGCTGGTTTGAGCAGGCGTCGTTTGCGGGCATGGGCATGGCACTCATCGCCCTCGACTGCCCCGGCCAAGGAGGTCCCTCCGAGGACATTGGTGGATTTGAGGGCACAACGGTCGCGGGCCATATCGTCGCCGGTATCGACGGCGACCCGGCCAACCTCTACTATGTCCGCTTGCACCAAGATATTCGCATCCTGTGCCGCATCGTTCGCGAGCTCGAGGGCATCGATTTTGCCCGTGTGTTTGTGAACGGCGCGTCTCAGGGCGGCGGTTTGGGCATTGCGACCTGTGCACTTAACAGCGAGCTTATCAATCGCGCCGCCATCCTCTATCCCTTCCTGTCAGATTTTCGCCTGGTCTGGGATTTGGATGCCGATGACATTGCCTACGAGGGCCTGCGCTATTGGTCTCGCTGGTTTGACGAGGACTCGACTCGTATTGACGAAGCCTATGCCAAACTGGCGTACTTCGATTCCAAGAATTTTGCCCCTATGGTCAAATGCCCCGTGCTGTTTGGCACCGGCACAGCCGATATCGTCTGTCCGCCAGCGACGCAGTTTGCGGTCTATAACAACCTGACCTGCGAAAAGCGTCATGAGTTCTTTGAAGGCTTTGGCCACGAGGAGATTCAGGATTTTGACGATTTGATCATTCCGTTTTTCTGCAAGGGAGGGGAGGCTCATGTCTAAGTGCGAGAGCAATGTTGACGAGCTGATTGTCCCCGGGCTTGTGGGAATTCCTGGAACGGTTTCGTCAAGGCTCGCAGAATATCGGGACTGGCGCGGTGATGTCCAAGCAGATGTTTCTGATTTAGAGACATGCGCTTCGAATCTTGAGATTCAAGGCCTGGCCATTACGGCGATTGACTTTGTTAACCCCTGCGCCCGTTACTCGGAGGTCTCCTTTGAGCTCGGTGACGATACGATTCACGCTCGTTTGATCGAGCCTGTCGGTCGTGCCCGAGTATCTGAGCGCGTGCCGCTGTGCCTGATGTTCCACGACATCGATCGGCCTGTGCGCGGCTGGCATCACATGACGAGATTTGCCGCCATGGGGTATGCCGTCCTCGCGCTGGATGACGATGTTGCTGGTGCGGACGACCTGCAGCGGGGGATTTCTTCGCCCGCTTTTGTCGAGCGCGTCCGTTGGGGTTGCGCGCTGGCGAAGGTGGCGCGCAATCTTGATGGCATGGACCCCGACCGCATCTTTGCATGGGGCGAGGGCCTTGGTGGCGGTGTCGCTTTGGCGGTCTCCGCCTTGGATAAGTGTGGCCTTGCCTGCACGGCGGTTGCCAATCCAATTCCCGGTGGCCTTAAGACGCTGTCGTCTCGGGTGCGCGGATCGGTGCTCATGGGCACATCGCTCATGGATGCCGCGAGCGACCCCAAGGGCCAGTTTGCTGTATTCAACGGTCTTGAGTGTGACCGGAGGCATATCATCTATGCCAAATACGCTCACGAGCGCATCAATGCGTTCGAAAACGAAGTCGTCGACTTCTTTAACCAAACGTTCTACCCGTGTTCTTTGGCCTAGACGGCCTGGACACTGCCAACAAGAGTGGGCGGCATAGGGCTGCCCGCCAGACAACTAAGGAGATTCTTGTGGCAACTCAGAAATTCACCGGCGTTATCCCTCCCGTCGTTGTTCCCGATACCGAAGACCACCAGCTCGATGTTGCCTCCTTTGAGCGCAGCATCAACCGCATGATCGATGCCGGCGTCGATGGCTTGTTCTTCTTGGGCTCCTCGGGCGAGGTCGTCTTCTCCACCGACGAGCGTCGCCGTCAGATCATCGCCGAGGCCGTCCGTATCGTCGACCACCGCGTTCCCGTTCTGGTCGGCATCATCGACACCGAGACCGAGCGCATGATCGAGCACGGTAAGGTCGCTCAGGAGCTGGGCGCCGATGCGCTTGTCGCCACCTGCCCGTTCTATGCCCTGCAGGGCATGACCGAGGTCGAGGAGCACTTCCGCATCCTGCATGAGGAACTCGACCTGCCCATCTTCGCCTACGACATTCCCGTGTGTGTTCACACCAAGCTCCCTTGGAAGCTCCTTGCCAAGCTCGGTGCCGAGGGCGTTCTGGCCGGCGTCAAGGATTCCTCGGGTGATGACATCTCGTTCCGCTACCTCGTTCAGGAGAACGAGAAGAACGGCCATCCGATGAGCATTCTCACCGGTCACGAGGTTGTTGTCGACGGCGCCTACCTCGGTGGCGCCGACGGTTCCGTCCCGGGTCTCGCCAACGTTGAGCCCGAGGGCTACGTACGTCAGTGGAAGGCCGCTCAGGCTGGTGACTGGGCTACCGTCAAGGCCGAGCAGGACCGCCTCAATGAGATTTCGCACATCTGGGATGTCACCTCGGGCGTCCAGGGCTATGCCGGTGGCGTCGGCGCCTTCAAGACCGCTATGAACCTCATGGGTATCTTCGACAGCCCGACCATGCCGCGCCCGGTGAAGGCCATGACCGGCGAGAACGTCGAGGCTATTAAGAAGGTCCTCCAGGACAACGGTCTCCTGTAAAGCTTTCCCAGGCACCCGACCTCGCCGTTCAACCGTGTGGCCATGACCCGTTAGGTCAATGGCCACACGGTTTCTCGGCGATCTTGGGCACCTGGAAAACCTTTACTGCGCTGTGACGGCTAGCCTGACGGCGCATTTCCTGTAGTTGTTTTTATCTCCGAAGGAGAGCGACATGGAGAACAAGTACGTCTGCTCTGTCGATATCGGCGGAACTAAGATCGCGACTGCCATCATGGAGTACCCGGCTGACGGCAGTGTGCCCCATCCCGTTTTTGAGGCCGAGGTTCCCACCGAGGCTCAAGAGGGCGGCGAGGCCGTCTTCCAGCGTATCGAAGCGTCCATCAAGGCTGCTCTCGAGGCGAATCCCGATGTCGAGGTCCTTGGCGTCGGCATTGGTGCCGCCGGCGTCGTCGATCCCAAGACGGGCGCCATCGCCTACGCCAACGAGATCATGCCCGGCTGGTCCGGCGTTCAGTTGGGGCCGCGTCTGCGCGAGGACCTCGGTCTTCCCGTTGCCGTTGTAGGCGACGTGCAGGCTCATGCTCTGGGCGAGGCCCACTGGGGCGTCGGCAAGGGCAAGTTCTCCGTCTTGTGCCTGGGCATCGGCACGGGCATCGGCGGCGCATATGTCGAGAACGGCCGCGTGATGCAGGGCTTCCATGGTGCTGCCGGCCATATGGGCCACATCGAGTGCTCGGCTGCCGCCGGCATTCCCTGCGCCTGCGGGCGTTCCGGTCATCTTGAGTCGGTTGCTTCGGGCACTTCCATTGGTCGTATGTACGATGAGCGTTTTGGCCGCGTCGACCCCAGCCGTCCTTCGGTCGGTCGCGATGTGAACGACCTGTGCCGCGCGGGCGACGCAAAGGCGACCGAGGTCATCCATGACGCCGGCTTTGCGCTGGGCGCCAGCTTGGGCTCGCTCGCTAACATCCTGGACCCCGAGGTCATCGTGCTTTCGGGTGGCGTGATTCACCAAGGTCCCGATTGGCGTTCACAGACGTGGAAGGATTCGGTGCACGAGGGCTACGCCAGCCAGGCGCTCGATCCGCTTCAGGACACGCCGATCCTCATCGGTTCTCTGGAGGGCGATGCTCCGCTCATCGGTGCTGCTGAGCATCTTCTTGCCTCGTTGAAGTAAACGTATCTTCTGTAGGAGCCTCCCGAGACAACACGCCTCGGGAGGCTGTTCTGAGAAAGGTTACAGTCTTATGACCGTCGATCCTTTGATTCAATCCCTGAAGGGCAAGCTCGTCGTGAGCGTTCAGGCGTATATGGGCGAGCCGCTTCGCACGCCCGAGACCATGGCTCAAATGTCTCGCGCTTGCGAGCTCGGCGGCGCCGCCGCCATTCGCTGCCAGGGCCTTGCCGACATCGCCGCCATTAAGGGCCGCTGCGAGGTCCCCGTCATCGGCTTGTGGAAGGATGGGCACGAGGGCGTTTACATCACGCCGACGCTGCGTCACGCTCGCGCCTGCGTTGCTGCGGGTGCCGATATCGTGGCGATTGACGCCACTGATCGCCCGCGTCCCGATGGCAAGACCGTCGAGGACACCTTCCGTCCGCTGCACGAGGAGGGCGTGCTCCTGATGGCCGACTGTGCCACCATCGAGGATATTCGTCGTGCTGTCGACATGGGCTTCGACCTGGTGTCCACCACGCTTTCTCATGGCGTTGCCGCTATCGACTGCACCATGGCCGATGGCCCCGATCTGCCGCTTCTGCGTCAGGCGACCGAGGAATTCCCCGGTCTTCCCATCATCTGCGAGGGCCGCGTGCACACGCCCGAGGAGGCCCGCGCCGCGATCGATGCGGGCGCCTGGGCCGTTGTCGTCGGCACCGCCATCACGCACCCCACGAGTATTACAAGTTGGTTCAAGGCTGCGCTTGAGGCGTAAGACAGGCCTCGTATCCGCTTGGGGCGGTATACTCAGTAAAGGCAATTGATCGCGCGGGATCCGCTGGCCGGGTCCCGCGCTTGTTTTAGGAGGCACACATGCAAAAGGGAGATGCCATGGATGCGGCGGAGCGCTCGGAGCGCATCCCCGATATCGTCATCATCACCGGAATGTCCGGATCGGGCCGAACGCAGGCCATGCATGTGTTCGAGGACATGGGCTATTTTTGCATCGACAACTTGCCTCCGCGTCTGATCGCCCAGCTTGCCGAGCTCGTCGGCATCAATACGGGCGTGGGCAGGCATCTTGCCGTCACCTGCGACCTGCGCAGCCAGGGCTTGTTCGATGAGCTGCTCGATGCCGTTGCCGCGCTCGAGGAGCGCGAGATGAGCTGTGACATCGTGTTTCTCGAGGCCTCTGACGAGGTGCTGATCCGTCGTTATAGCGAAAACCGCCGCCGCCACCCCATTGCCAAGCCGGGGGAGACTACGGCCGATGCGATTCAGCGCGAGCGCCTGCAGCTGCAGGGCGTGCGCGATCGAGCCGATATGATCATCGACACGAGCCGTCTGCGCACCTCTGCCCTGCGCAACAAATTGCGCATGGCGTTCTCCGAGCTGTCCGACCAGCAGCTCATGGACGTTCACGTGTTCTCGTTTGGCTTTAAGCACGGCATGCCCGTCGAGGCGGACATTATGATCGACGTTCGCTTCCTGCCCAATCCGTTCTACGATCCCGAGATGCGCACCATGACCGGTCTCGATAAAAAGGTCTCCGATTTTGTTTTGGACCATCCCAAGACCCAGGAGTTCTGGAAGGCCTGGACGCAGCTGCTCGATACGGTCATGCCCGGCTATATCGCG
>UROJ01000029.1 GCA_900549335.1 uncultured Collinsella sp. | reverse complement strand
TCTTTATATAAGGCAGTCTCATGGTTAAAGCGGATACGTCCCCCTAGCTAAAGCACAGCCAGCATCGAGCAACTCATCGCGTTCTTCCACCGAGAACCCCTCGGCGTAGACGCGCACCACTGGTTCGGTCCCACTAGGACGGACCAGCAGCCACGTGTCATCCTCGAATGCCAAACGCAAGCCATCCATATGACTAACGTTTTGCGGCACCTTGCCACAAATCGACTTGGGGTTTACGCCCGGCAGCAGGGTTCGTAACGTTTCGGCATCTTCGGCCTCAAGGCGTAAATCGCGTCGACCGTAACTCGTCTTACCAAAACTGTCCTCGAGTTGGTCGACCAGAACGCCCAAAGGCGCGTCCGTCTTTGCCATAAGCTCACACAGAATCAGACAGGCGAGGATTCCATCGCGCTCGGGCATATGTGCGGCGATGCCGATACCACCGGCTTCTTCGCCGCCTATGAGGACGCCGCCCTTCTTCATCTCCGCCGCTATATATTTGAAACCGACTGGTTTGACGGTCACGCGGCAGCCAAGCGCCTCGGCAATGCGACGCACGAGCGTCGAGCACGAAAGATTGACGACGACGCGCCCCTCCAAATTACGAAATTGAACCAAGTCGCCCAAAACGAGCGCCATGATCTGATGCGGATGTATATATCTGCCGCGCTCGTCAACCGCGCCGATGCGGTCGGCGTCGCCGTCGGTCACCAGGCCAGCGCAAGCTCCGTCCTCGATAACCGTGCGCTCGCAAGCGTCCACCCACGGCTCAACGGGGTCGGGGCAGATATCTTCTTGGTCAGACGCCTGCCCGGCGTGAATCTCGTGCACCTCAACGCCAAGCTCGCGCAGCAAGTCGGCTAGATAGCCCTGGGCTGCGCCGCCCATGGGATCGACAACCACGCGCAGGTGCGCGGCGCGGATGGCTTCGGCATCGACAAACGATGCCACCGCCTGCATATAGTCAGGAATGATATCCGCGGTGCGATATTGCCCCTCGATCCCCATTGGCTCGGGAGCCATAGTCTCTTCGAGCTCTTCGATGACATCCTGGTTGGCGGTCGAGCCGTCACCCATGCGAATCTTGAGGCACAGATAGCCCTGCGGATGATGGGACCCCGTCACCATGAGCGCGCCGCACGCTTCACCGTCATAAGCCGCCGCCCACGTAAGGGCAGGGGTCGGGACAGGTCGCGAAGCGAGCACGGCGTCTAGCCCGTGCGCTGCTAGCACGCCCGCCGCAAGCTCAGCGAACTCGCGCGCCAGGGGCCGGGTGTCGAACCCTATATATACCGTTTTGCCCGGATTGGTCTTTTGCCACAACTCGCCGACGGCATCGGCGATACGGGCAACGTTATCGGCAGTGAAGTCCTCATCGACGCGAGCGCGCCAACCGTCAGTTCCAAAATGAATTATCGCGCACACGCGCAGACACCTCACAGTGTTTGGATCATGGTACGCATGGGGTATACCCGCAACATGCACTCGGCAACCTGCCGGCACCAGCATTCACCATTTGGGCAAATGCTGCCGAGGACATGCAAGCAATAAAAAAACCGCCCCGTATGGAGCGGTTTGCCCTTTATATATCGAGCGCCTCGGCCATCGCGGCCGTAGTGATTGCCGTGGTTCCACAGCAACTGCCCACCATTGCGGCACCGGCATGTCTCCATTCGATGCATGCGCGCGCGAAAGCTTCGGGGTTCTCGTGCCATACGGGGCCATCCTGAGTCTGGACCGGATCGCCTACGTTGGGACGCACCGTGACGGGAGTAGTCGCCGATGCAACCATCCTGGGCACCGCCGCGTTCGCGGCCGCAAGCGAACAGCAATTAACACCAACCGAATTTGCGCCGTGTTTTTCGGCGTACAAAACGGCTGCCTCGATGTTGAGGCCATCGCCCAGCAGGTCGCCTTTATCGTCAACGACAAAACTCACCAGAACAGGCATGCCGTCGGCGGCATCTCGGGCGCCGGCAAGCATGGGCTGCAGATTACGGATAGACGTCACCGTCTCGATCAGCAGACCGTCAACACCAGCATTGAGCAAGGCGTGCGCCTGTTCGCGCGCAATGCCGCGGATTTCACGATACTCGACAGAGTCCTCGGCAAACCACTCAATACCGATCGGGCCCATCGAGCCCAGCAGTAGCTGAGGGTGCGCCTGGCGGGCATCGTCGACGGCCCCGCGATTGACCTCCGCCACGGACGGCGCAATCTGGTCGTGCTTGAGGGCATAGCTCGATGCCTGAAAGGTATTGGTAATGAGCACCTGCGCGCCGGCGGCGACATACAAGCGATGGATACGAGAAACGGTCTGCGGCTCTGCCAGATTCCAAAACGCCGGTGGAATGTCGGCGGCATCGTACTCACTCAACAAAACACTGCCCATGGGGCCCTGCGCCAACAAGGTCTCGCTCGACAAGCGGCGCGTAAGTTCCTCGGCACCAAAGCGGTTGTAATAACTCGTATCCATATATATCCCGCTATTCCTCGACGCTGATTCCCTGCTTTTCGAGATAGGCGAGCCAGCGGCTCATCGTGTCCTCGGATAGCGCATGCTCCATCATGCAGGCCTCGGAATCGGCTCGCTCAAATTCGACACCGAGCTCCTGAACCAAAAACGTGCGGATGAGGCGATGACGGTACCAGATAGCCGTGCCAACCTCGCGGCCGCGATCGGTCAGGATCACCTTGCCGTAGTGCGATTGCTCGACAAGCTCGGATGCCTTGAGAGCCGAAACCGCTTTATTGACCGATGCCTTGGAGACGCCAAGGCGCTGCGCGATGTCGACCGATCGAACGCCGTTGGTTTCCCCCTCTTCGCTTTCAATGCGAACCATGCACTCCAAGTAGTCTTCGTTCGCCACCGTCAGATGTAGTTCGCGCGAGCTATTTGTCGTATCCATGATCTTCCGTCCCTTCTGCATTCAATGGCTGATTCTACCCCATCCAAGCGTCGCGGTATGCCGTGGCATACCGTGCTAGAGTTCTTGTTGCACACGACGACCAAGATTGGAGCGGTCTTTATGGAAAACACCACCACGAACCCCGATGTCCTCGAGCGCTTTTTGCGCTACGTCCAGATCAACACGCAGTCCGAGGATGCAAACTGCGACCAGGTACCCTCGAGCGCCGTTCAGTTTGACCTTGCCAACGTGCTGGCTGAAGAGCTGCGCGAGCTTGGTGCGGAAGATGCCCACGTGACCGAGCACGCCTATGTCTGCGCGCATATCCCCGCAAGTGCGGGCGCTGAGGACAAGCCCGCCCTGGGCCTGATCGCCCATCTCGACACCACCGAAGTTGCACCGGGTGCCGGCGTGAAACCGCACATCGTACACTACGAAGGCGGCGACCTGGTCTGCGGCACGGTTGACGGTAAGCCCGTTGCCATGAGTACCGCCAAGCTTCCCGCCCTGAACGACCTCGCAGGTGAGGACCTGGTCTGCAGCGATGGCACCACGCTGCTGGGCGCGGACGACAAGGCAGGCGTCGCCGAGATCATGTCGCTTGTCGCGCGTATCGCTCAGGACCCTTCTCTGCCCCATCCCGCACTCGGCATTTGCTTCTGCCCTGACGAGGAGATCGGCCACGGAGCCGAGCTGTTGGATATCGATACCTTTGGCTGCAAGTACGCCTACACGGTCGACGGCGGCCCCATCGGCGAACTGGAGTGGGAATGCTTTAACGCCGCCGAGGCGACCGTCTGCTTTGAGGGCCAGTCCATCCACCCGGGCGACGCTAAGGGCCGTATGGTCAACGCAGGCAATCTGTTCTGCGACTTCAACGCGTTGCTCCCCTACGTACAGCGCCCGGAGTATACGGAAGGCTACGAGGGCTTTTATCACCTTGAGGGTGTATCTGCGACCGTCGATCACGCCACAGCGCGCTATATCGTCCGCGACCATGACGCCGCCAAGTTCCAGCAGAAACTCGACCTTATTGATGCCGCTGCCTCGATGCTCAACCAGCGTCTGGGTGAGGAGCGCGTGACGGTCGAGATTAAGCAGCAGTATCGAAATATGGCCGAGATCGTTCGTGACTATCCCGAGCTTATTGATGTTGCCAAGGAAGCCTACCTTGCCTGCGGCGTTGAGCCCCAAGTGCTGCCAATTCGTGGCGGCACCGACGGCGCCCAGCTGTCGTTCCGCGGTCTGCCCTGCCCCAACCTTTCCACCGGCGGCTATTGCTACCACGGCGTCAACGAGTTCGTCCCGGTCAGTTCGCTCGTCAAGATGACCGACGTCCTGCAGGAGCTCGTCGCCCGCTTTGCATAGGGAACTCGAACAATCTAGGTAAGCAAAACCGCCCCGTCCTCAGAACCGAGAACGGGGCGGTTTTTGGTGCAAGGGGAGTAGTCAGCACCGCAGGTTGAGCCAACGTCAGCGAGCGACGTCCAAGGCGAACAAGTTGGCATGAAAAAGGCAGGGCATTGACCTTCTGGTCATGCCCTGCCTTTTGAATGACAAATTGTCGCCTTGGGCGGCGCGCAGCGTCAAGCCGTTACGGCGTTTGGTAAAACGCCGTAACTTAGTAGTTGGCTTCGTAGCCGTTGCCGTCGCCGGTGGGCTCTTCGTAGTAGTCCGAATCGCTCGAATCGCTTGAGTCATCGGAATCGTCAGAGCTGACCGATGAGGTTGCGGTACCGTTTGCGTAGTCGTCAGACGTGTTGTTGTTCAGGTCGCCGATCGTAGAGCTGGAACCGTCGGAAAGACCCATGGTGTTGGGACCCTTGGGATCCTTGCCGGCATCGACGCGCTCCATCATTTCCTTGAGCTCGTCCTCGTAGACAAAGACGTAGCTCACACCGTCGATCATGGTGCTGTCGTCGGCATACGAGGGCAGGTTGGCCGAGTAGATACCGTCGACATCCATACCGCGCATGGCGTTGACCGTAGCCACGATATCCTGAACGCTCATATCGGTTACGAGCATATCGGACAGCGAATTAACCAGGCCAAAGATCTTCGTGGCATCGAAGTTATTGAGAATCTGGTTGGCAAGGGCGCCAAGCACCTGACGCTGGTGGCGCATGCGCGTGTAATCGCCGTCGGCATAGGTGTAGCGGCAGCGGGCATAGGTAAGGGCGGTGGCACCGTCCATATGCTGCTGGCCAGCGGTAATCTTAATATCCAGGTGCTCGGGGTCGTCAACATCATCGGTTGCGTTAATGTCGATACCGCCAACCGAATCAATCAGCGCCTGCATACCGTCGAAGCTGACCTCGGCATAGTGGGAAATCTGAACACCGCACAGCTCGTTGACCGCCTCGACCATGGCCTCGGCGCCGCCCACGGTATGGCAGGCGTTGATCTTCATGGTCTCGCCCTTGTACTCGACCTTGGTGTCGCGCGGAACGGAAATGAGCGTCGCCTGCTTTTGCGTGGGGTCGATGCGTGCCAGGATAATCGAGTCGGCGCGATACGTATCCTCGCCCGGACGGCCGTCGGTGCCAAGAAGCAGCACGTAGAACGGATCCTTTGCCTCATCGGTGTCAACCAGAACCCGACGCAGATTGTCGGTAATGACATTAGAATCGCCGAGCTTGCCCATAATGGTGGCAAACCACAGGCCGGCAGCGGTAGTAGCACTCAGCAGCACGCCAAGCACGACAATGAGCGCGACGTGACGAATCGTGTGGCTACGACGACGTTGGCGAGCGCGCTCGGTATAGCGAGCCACGTTATCGCGACTGTAGATCTTGGCCTGTGCACCAGTTGAGGGTCTTCGGGCGGTGGTATCCGCGAGGGGCTTTTTATTAAACATAGGCAACCTGTATTAGTAGATGACGGGATCGGGGACGGAAGCATGCTCGACATGCGCGCCGAGCGCCTGCAGCTTTTCGACAAACTGCTCGTAGCCGCGCTTGATGTGATGGATGGCCGAAACCTCGGTCGTCCCGTCGGCGATCAAGCCCGCTACGACGAGGGCCGCTCCGCCACGCAGATCGGGCGAGGTAACCTGTGCGCCCGAGAAGCCCTTGACGCCATGAATCATGGCATGATGGCTCTCGATACGAATGTCGGCACCCATGCGCACCAGCTCAGAGGCAAACATAAAGCGATTCTCGAAGATGTTCTCGGTAATAACGGAACTGCCGTCGGCGAGAGCGGAGAGCACCATAATCTGCGCCTGCATGTCCGTCGGGAAACCGGGGAACGGAAGCGTCTGGATGTCGACCGGCTTGATACGCTCGGCACGGTTTACATGGACGCCATCCTCGACGCGCTCGCAGTCGATACCCATGAGCTCCATCTTCTTGAGCACCATGCCCAAGTGAATGGGGCAAAAGCCCGTGACATCGACACCGCGATCGTCGGCCATCAACGCACCGGCAACGATAAAGGTACCGGCCTCGATGCGGTCGCCCACCACGCGATGGGTAACGGGATGGAGCTCTTCCACGCCTTCGATAGTCACGACGGGCGTACCCGCGCCGACAATCTTGGCGCCCATCTCGTTGAGCATGTTAGCGAGATCGACGATCTCGGGCTCGCGGGCGGCATTGTCGATAACCGTGGTACCCTGCGCGCGCACGGATGCCATAATGAGGTTCTCGGTCGCACCGACGCTGGCGAACTCGAGCGTGACGGTGGTACCGCGCAGACCTTGGGGCGCATTAGCGTTGATGTAACCGTGGGCGGTATCGAACTCAACGCCCAGGGCCTCAAGACCAAGAATGTGCATATCGATCTTGCGAGCACCCAGGTTGCAGCCGCCCGGCATGGCAATCTTGGCGCGATGGAAGCGGCCCAGCAGAGGTCCCATGACGGCGGTGGAAGCACGCATCTTGGCAACGAGCTCGTAGGGGGCCTCCCAAGAATCGACCTGAGAGGTATCAATCTCGAGCGTGTGCTCGTCGAGAACATCGATCGTAGCGCCCATGCCTTTGAGCACCTTGCCCATCACGTGAACATCGGAAATATCGGGCACGTTCTGCAGCGTCGTCTTGCCCGGCGCCAGAAGCGTTGCCGCCATGAGTTTGAGCGCGGAGTTCTTGGCACCCGAGACGGGCACGGAGCCTCCGATGGCGTGGCCACCCTCAACGCGGATAATATCCAAGGTCTACCCTTTCAAAAAGCATGCCCGGGGTGGCTGGGCCATCCCGGGCATGATGTGTTCGCAAATGGTCGAACGCTAAATCGTTTGACTATTGGGCAAGCTTGAGCTTACACCATGCGATTTCATTATAGAGGTAGGCGCGGCGTGCATCATCCTCCGACAAATTACCCAGCTTCTCTTCAAAACCTTGAATATCAGCTTTAAGCTTGTCGGCATCGACGGTCGCCAAATCGCAAGCGCGCTCGGCGAGAACGGTCACGACATCGTCCGCAACCTGGGCATAGCCGCCGGCCACGGCAAACGTGTGGTCGACAGTGCCCATGGCCTTATCGGAAACGCGAACGTAACCGCGGTCGATCGTGCAGATCTCGCTGGAGTGAGCAGGCAGAACGCCAAACTCGCCATCCGTGGACGGAATCGACACAAACGCAGCGTCGCCCTCATAGGCGCAGCTCACGGGGCACACGATGCGGATACGCATAACCTACTTCTCCCCCATCTTGCGGGCGCGCTCGCGCACGTCCTCAATCGTGGAAGCATAGCGGAAAGCCTGCTCGGGCAGATCATCGGCCTTGCCGTCGACAATCTCGGCGAAAGAGCGGACGGTATCCTCGACGCGGACGTAGACACCGGGGTTGCCGGTGAACTTCTCGGCGACGTGGAAGGACTGCGAGAGGAACTGCTGAATCTTACGGGCGCGGTTGACCGTAAGGCGCTGCTCCTCGGACAGCTCGTCCATACCCAGAATGGCGATGATGTCCTGAAGGTCGGAGTACTCCTGCAGGAGCTCCTGGACCTTGACGGCGACACGGTAGTGCTCCTCGCCGACGATCGAAGGATCGAGAGCGTCGGAGGAAGACGCGAGCGGGTCGATAGCCGGGAACAGGCCGAGCGACGAAATGCTACGCGAAAGAACCGTGGTGGCGTCGAGGTGCGTAAACGTCGTGGCAGGCGCCGGGTCGGTCAGGTCGTCTGCGGGGACGTAGACAGCCTGGACGGAGGTAATGGAACCCGTCTTGGTCGAGGTAATGCGCTCCTGGAGGTCGCCCATCTCGGTTGCCAGCGTGGGCTGGTAACCAACGGCGGACGGCATACGGCCCAGCAGTGCGGAAACCTCGGAACCTGCCTGGGAGAAGCGGAAGATGTTGTCGATGAACAGCAGAACGTCCTGGCCACGATCACGGAAATACTCAGCGGTGGTAAGGCCGGCCAGACCGATGCGCAGACGCGCTCCGGGCGGCTCGTTCATCTGACCATAGACCAAGCAGGTCTTGTCGATAACGCCAGACTCGCTCATCTCGAGGAACAGGTCGGTGCCCTCGCGGGTACGCTCGCCGACGCCGGTAAACACCGAGGTGCCGCCGTGCTCCTGGGCGAGGTTGTTGATGAGCTCCTGAATCAGAACGGTCTTGCCGACGCCGGCGCCGCCGAACAGGCCTGTCTTGCCGCCACGGATGTAAGGCTCGAGCAGGTCGACGGCCTTGATGCCGGTCTCGAAGATCTCGGTCTTGGTGGTGAGCTCGTCGAAACGAGGCGCGGCATGGTGGATGGGGTAGAACTCCTCCACCTCGGGCATGGGCTTGCCGTCGACGGGCTTGCCCATGACGTTCCAAATGCGGCCGAGCGTCTTGGGGCCGACCGGCATCTTCATGGGCTCACCGGTATCGGTGGCGATGAGGCCGCGCTGCAGGCCGTCGGTCGAGGACATGGCGACCGTGCGGACGACGCCGCCCGGAAGCTGGCTCTCGACCTCGAGGATCGTGCTCAGGTGACCGATCGGGGTCTCGGCCTCGACCGTGAGCGCGTTGTAGATCGGGGGCACCGCGCCGTCAAACTTGACGTCGACGACAGGGCCGATGATTCGCACGATGCGACCATCACCGGCAGTCGTCTTCTTGGTGGCTTCCTCGACCGCAAGCTTTACGGTGTTATTAGCCATTACTGTTCCTCCAATGCTGAGGCTCCGCCGACGATCTCGTTAATCTCGGTCGTGATCGAAGCCTGGCGCACGCGACTATACGTGCGGGTAAGGGTCGAGATGATCGCGGTGGCGTTTTCCGTCGCGGAGTGCATGGCCTTGCGGCGTGCACCCTGCTCGGCAGCCGCCGAATCGATCAGGGCCTGGTAGATGACCGTCAGGATATAAGACGGCACAAGCTTGCCGAGAACATGCTCGGGAGAGGGCACGAACTCGAACGTGGACGAGATGCGCTTAGGGGCGTCGGTCTCGTTCTTACGCGGACCGTGGGCCATAGCGATCATCTCGGGGTCGAGCGGCAACAGATGCTCGACGCGAAGCTCCTGATCCACGCGGTTCTTGGCGTGGTGGTAGACAAGCTCGACACGGTCAAGCTCACCGGCACGATACGCATCGCAGATATGAGAGGAGATCATGCGGGCCTGATTGAAATCGGGCTCAGAGGAGTTGCCCTCAAAGTGCATGACGACGTTTGCGCGGTCACGGAAATACGTGGCCGGCTTACGCCCGCACGCGATGATCTCGCACTCGATGCCGTCGTTCGCCCAAGAAGCGGCGAGCTTTTCGGCCGTGCGCTCCACCGTCGTATTGAAACCGCCGGCAAGGCCGCGGTCCGAGGCAATAACGACAATCAGGCCATGCTTGACGCTCTCATGCTTCTGCAGCATGGGATCGGTGCCCGAACAGGAGGCGTCGCCGGCGACCGTCAACATGACGTCGGTCAGCGCCTCCTTATAGGGCTCGGCCTGCTTGGAGCGATCGAGGGCACGACGGATCTTGGCCGTAGAGACCATCTCCATCGTGCGCGTGATCTGCTTGGTCGTGGTAACCGAGGAGATTCGCTTCTTAATGTCGCGAAGGTTGGCCATGGGGCTTAGTTCTCCTCTGATCCAGAAACATCCGAATGGTGCTTGGCCATGAACTGCTGCTTGAAGTCGCCGATGACGCGCAAGAGCTCAGCCTTGGTGTCATCATCGATCTTCTTGGCGCGAACCTTGTCGAGCAGCGAGCCAAAGCCATTGTCCATGTACTCGATGAGCTCGGCACGGAAAGGCAGCACGTCGGCAATCTCCAGGTCATCCAGGAAGCCCTCGTTGCCAGCGAACAGCGTAACGATCTGCTCGCCAACCTCAAACGGCTTGTAGCGCGGCTGCTTAAGGAGCTCGGTCATGCGGGCACCATGGGTCAGCTGCTTCTGAGTAGCCTCGTCAAGGTCTGAGCCAAACTGCGTAAAGCCGGCGAGCTCCTGATAGGAAGCGAGGTCCAGACGGAGGTTGCCGGCGACCTGCTTCATGGCCTTGGTCTGCGCATCGCCACCGACGCGGGACACGGAAATGCCCACGTCGACTGCCGGGCGCTGGCCCTGGAAGAAGAGCTCGGACTGCAGATAAATCTGACCATCGGTAATGGAAATGACGTTGGTCGGTATGTAGGCCGAGACGTCGCCGTCCTGGGTCTCGATGATCGGCAGTGCCGTCATGGAGCCGTAGCCGTTCTTCTTGGACATCTTGACGGCACGCTCGAGCAGACGAGAGTGCAGGTAGAAGATGTCGCCAGGATA
>UROJ01000028.1 GCA_900549335.1 uncultured Collinsella sp. | reverse complement strand
GGCTCGAGTTGTCAGATGCCGTGCCGGACGCGGTTCCGCTCGAGCTGTTCGAGCTGTTGGTGTTGCTGCTGTCTGCTGTGCCCGTTCCCGAAGCGGTGTCGCTCGTCTGGCCGCCCGTGCTCGGCTGCGAACCGTCAGTCGTTTGGCTTGAGTCGGTCGTGCCGGACGGCGCGCCACTGTTGGCCGTAGAGGAATCGGTGCCCTGCGATTGGCTTTGGGTGTTCGAGGACGAATTGGCAGAGGTAGAACTGTCTTGCGTGCCGTCCGCCTGTGCCTGCTGATCTTGCGACTGGGTGTTGCCATTTGCATCGCTCTCGGTCGTGCGCGACGAAAGGATTGGCTCGGGGCGCTCGCCCAGACCCTCACCGGCGGTGGTTATAAGGATGGCGCCGGTGCAGGCGATGACCGCGACGATGGCGATGGCGATCGAGAAGACGATGACCTTCTTTTGCGTCTGGCTGCGCTCTGCCGCGGCCTTGGCGCGCAGGCTGTTAGGGGCGACGCGCGCCGTGGTCGCGCGTCCCGCAACCCGGCGCATTTCCTGCGTGGTTGCGGCGCCACCTAGGTGCTCCTCGACATCGGGCTCAACGGGCTCGTAGGCGCCGGCAGGGTAGTCGACAGCGGCATGCGTGCCCTTGATTGCTTCGGCGCTGGCAGAGATAAAGTGGCGGTAGACCTGCGAGGACACAACGGTGATGACCGAGCTCACGGCGGCGCCAATTACTGAACCAGCGATACCAATCTTGGAGGCAAGCGCGACGCTCGTGGCGGCAGCTGCGGCGCCGGCGATAATCTGGGGAATGGAAATGTCATCGAACAGGCCCTTTTTGGGTGCGATGGCCATGGTCTGTCCGATGGAATGGTTTTCGTGAACGCCGTTGTTGAGCGATGCTGGTGTCATGACGCGCGTGCGCGGCGCGTCGGTGTACTTGGTTGTCATACGGGGTCCTCCCGGTGTAAATCTGCTTCGTTTCGTGTAGCCATCAGGGTACCCACCAGATGTGAATCGTACGTGACATTTAACAGATATCATCAACTCATCAATAGCTCACCAAGTTGGTGGGATGCGGTTACACCCGGCGGTTGAACTACAATAGGGCTTGCTAATTGTTGTGAATGGCGTCTACGCACGGGAGCATTCTTATGAATCTTCACCTTTCTCAGTCTGATGGCTTTTTGCGTGTGGCGGCGGCGTCGCCGCGGATTCGCGTGGCCGATGTCGAGGGCAATGCCGAGGTTGCGCTGGCGGCTGTTCGCGAGGCTGCCGAGCGCGGCGTTCGCGCGCTGGTGCTGCCCGAGCTTAACTTGTGCGGCTATACCGCGGCCGACCTGTTTCATAACCGCACGCTGCTGCATGCCTGCGAGACCGCACTGGCACATATTCTCGATGAAACCCGCGAGCTGCCGATTGTCTTTACCATTGGTCTTCCCGTTGCAGTTGCCGAGAATATCTACAACTGCGCCGCCGTGTGCTGCGCGGGCGAGCTTTTGGGCCTCACGGCCAAGAAGTATCTGCCCAACTATGGCGAGTTCTACGAGCGCCGCTGGTTTGCTCCGGCGCCCGCAGATCCTGTGTGGGTCGAGTTTGCCGGTCGGGGTCCGGTTCCGCTGGGTTCGGGGCTTGTCTACCGCTGCTGTGATGAAGGTGTCGAGGATATGGTGCTGGGCGTTGAGGTCTGCGAGGACCTGTGGGTGCCGGCGCCCCCTTCGACCGAGATGGCGCTTGCCGGTGCGACGGTGATTCTCAACCCGTCGGCCTCGGACGAGATTATCGGTAAGGCAGATTACCGCCGCAGCCTTATCTCCAATCAGAGCGCGCGCCTGTACTGCGCCTATGCCTACGCGGACGCGAGTGAGGGCGAGTCCACGACCGACATGGTCTTTGCGGGCGAGAATCTCGTCTACGAAAACGGCTCTAAGCTTGCCGCGACGAAGCTCCTCACTTGCGATATGGCCGTCGCCGACGTCGATCTTGACCGGTTGGTTGCCGAGCGCCGTCGCTCGACGACATGGACGCGCTCGGACGATGCGCCGGAGGCCGTGACCGTTGAGTTTTCGTTTGAGGGCGTGCTGGCCGAAGATCCTGTCCTGCGCGATGCGCTCGACATCGACCGTGTCTTCCCCCGCGCGCCCTTCGTGCCTGCCGACCATGGTGACCTGGCTGAGCGCTGCGAGACGATCCTCAATCTGCAGACTGCTGGCCTCAAGACCCGCCTCGCCCACACAGGTACCAAGGCTGCGGTCATCGGCCTTTCGGGTGGCTTGGACTCCACGTTGGCACTGCTTGTGACCGTGCGTGCCTTCGATGCGCTGGGGCTGCCGCGCACGGGTATCACGGCGGTCTCCATGCCAGGTTTTGGCACGACGCATCGCACCAAGTCGAATGCCGAGTCGCTTGCCCGCGACCTGGGTGTGAGCTTCCGTGAGGTTTCGATTCACGCGGCCGTGGAACAGCACTTTAAGGATATCGAGCATGATCCGGCTGTGCAGGACGTGACCTACGAGAACAGCCAGGCGCGCGAGCGTACGCAGATTCTGATGGATCTGGCCAACCAGGCTGGCGGTTTTGTCATCGGCACGGGCGACCTGTCGGAGCTGGCGCTCGGCTGGGCTACCTATAACGGCGACCACATGAGCATGTACGCCGTCAACGCGAGCGTGCCCAAGACGCTAGTGCGCCATCTGGTGCGCTATGCCGCCGATGTCTTTGGCGGGCGCATTGCCGAGGTCTTGCTCGATATCCTCGATACGCCGGTGTCCCCCGAGCTTCTGCCGCCCACGGGCGACGGCGAGATTGCGCAGAAGACCGAGGATTTGGTGGGCCCGTACGAGCTGCACGACTACTTCCTCTACTACCTGCTGCGTTTTGGCTTTGAGCCGGGCAAGATCTACCGCATGGCGCTCAAGAGCTTCGAGGGCGTCTACGACGTCAAGACCGTCCACACGTGGCTGCGTACGTTCTACCGCCGCTTCTTTGCCCAGCAGTTTAAGCGAAGCTGCCTGCCCGACGGCCCCAAGGTGGGCTCGGTGACGCTCAGCCCGCGCGGCGATTGGCGTATGCCGAGTGACGCCAGCTCGCGTCTGTGGCTTGCGCAGATCGACGCGCTCAATGCAATTGACTAAGGTTGGCTAAATTGAACCAATACGGGGTTTGTAAGCGTTACACTTTTGCAATCTGATGGCCCGTATCGCGCGGCGCTCTTGTCGGAGCGCCGCGTTTTTTATATCGAAAGGTGGCACCATGCAGGCATCGCAGCGTCTCGACCGCTTTGGCGCGGAGGTCTTCGCCTCGCTCAACAACAAACTTCTCGCGCTGAAGGCTCAGGGCAAGACCATTTACAACATGAGCGTGGGCACGCCTGACTTTAAGCCGTACGACCACGTGGTCGAGGCGCTCACACAAGCCGCCCAAGATCCCGAGATGTGGAAGTATGCCCTGCGCGATCTGCCCGAACTCAAGCAAGCCGTGTGCGATTACTATGAGCGTCGCTTTGGCGTTTCGGGCATTACGCCGTCTATGGTGCAGTCGTGCAACGGCACGCAGGAGGGCGTGGGCCATTTGGGCCTGGCTCTGCTCGATCCGGGTGACACCATTCTGGTTCCCGATCCGTGCTACCCGGTCTTTGAGGCGGGTGCCAAGATCGCCGATGCCAAGCTCGAATACTATCCGCTGGTTGCCGAGCATAATTACCTGCCCTATGTGGCGGGTATCGATCCCGAGGTGGCCGATCGTGCCAAGTATATGATCGTGTCGCTGCCCGCGAACCCGGTCGGCTCGGTGGGCACGCCCGAGGTCTACGAGGAGATTATCGCCTTTGCCCGCGAGCATGATCTGTTGATCGTTCATGACAACGCGTACTCCGACATCGTGTTTGACGGCGAGCCCGGCGGCAGCTTCTTGCAGTATCCCGGTGCGCTCGAGGTGGGCGTTGAGTTCTTCTCGCTCTCCAAGTCGTTTAACGTCACCGGTGCGCGTATCGGCTTTTTGGTCGGCCGCGAGGATGTGGTCTCTGCCTTTGCCAAGCTGCGCGGCCAGATCGACTTTGGTATGTTCTTCCCGATTCAGAAGGCCGCCATCGCCTGCCTGAACGGTCCGCGCGATGAGGTCGAGGCGCAACGTCTGAAGTACCAGGAGCGCCGCGATGCCCTGTGCGACGGTCTTGAGGGCCTGGGCTGGGAGCGTCCCAACGCGCATGGCTCTATGTTTGTGTGGGCCAAGCTTCCCGGTGGTCGCACCGATTCCATGGTGTTTTGCGAGGAGCTCATGGAGAAGGCCGGCGTTGTGGTGACGCCGGGCGCGAGCTTTGGTCCTTCGGGCGAGGGGCACGTGCGCATGGCGTTGGTCCTGCCGCCCGATCAGATTGCTTTGGCTGTCGAGGCCATTCGCGAGGCGGGCCTGTATTAGAAAGGTATTTCGGCTCGTCAATAGCTCGAAACCGATTTCGTACAGTTATTTTACGAATCCTGCAAACAATTTCGGTAAACGGTCGATTTTTGGCTGCGAATAGGGGCATAATCAAAGTCCCGATTGGATGTATTGGGATTACGGCAAGCCGCTCGGGTCGTTCCCGGGCGGCTTGTTTGTGGAGAGAGATGGGAGTTTCTAATGGTTAACGAGAAGAAGGTCGCTATTGTCGGCTGCGGTTTCGTCGGTTCGTCTTCGGCGTTCGCACTGATGCAGAGTGGTCTGTTCTCCGAGATGGTCCTCATCGACGTGGACAAGAACCGTGCCGAGGGTGAGGCCCTGGATATCGCGCACGGCATGACGTTTGCCGAGCCGATGAAGATCTACGCCGGCGATTATTCCGATGTCGCGGACGCCGCCATGATCGTCGTCACCGCTGGCGCTGCCCAGAAGCCCGGTGAGACCCGCCTGGACCTGGTCAACAAGAACGTAAACATCTTTAAGTCCATTATCCCCGAGATTAAGAAGTCCGGCTTCGACGGCATTCTGCTAATCGTCTCCAACCCGGTTGATGTTCTGACCTATGCTGCCATTAAGATGTCCGGCCTGCCCGAGGGCCATGTCATCGGCTCCGGCACCGTGCTCGACACTGGCCGTCTGCAGCAGATGCTTGGTGCCCACGTCGAGGTTGACCCGCGCGATGTCCAGGCCTATGTCATGGGCGAGCACGGCGACTCCGAGTTTGTCGCTTGGTCCAGCGCTCAGGTTGCTGGCGTTCCGCTGAACACCTTCTGCGAGCTTCACGGTCATCTGGAGCACGAGGCTGCCGAGAAGCGTATCGCCGAGGACGTCAAGAACTCCGCCTACACCATCATCGAGAAGAAGCACGCTACCTACTATGGCGTTGCCATGGCCGTCAAGCGCATCTGCACTGCCGTCATGCGCGATGAGCAGACCGTTCTGCCTGTCTCCTCGCTCATGGTGGGCGAGTATGGCCTGTCCGATCTGGCCATCTCCATGCCGACCGTCGTCGGCCGCGATGGCGTTGTCTGCCGCGTCCCCGTGCCGCTGAACGATGACGAGCAGCATGAGCTCACCGCCTCCGCCAAGGCCCTCAAGGACATCATCGACAGCGTCGACTTCTCCTGCTAAATCAAGCTTTTTTGGGCAACAGGCTACAATGAAAGGCGTCCGGGCCACACGGTCCGGGCGCCTTTTTGGTGCGAGGGGGTCAGGTTACTTTGCACCACCCCAATGCACCATAGTTGATGGGAGGGCCATGTCGGATTCGCCTAATTTTTTGACCTATGCCCAGACGGCGTTTGATCCGTTTGAGGAACGGCCGTTCTGCGCGGTGGATAGCCTGGTCTTTGCGTGGTTGTCCTATTTGCGTTTGCCGGGTGATATGGCGGAGCTGACGAACTGGCAGGGCCTAGACGTACGCGAGCTGCTGCGCGCCGAGTGCTACCAAGACATGATTGGCGACCTGTGGGATCCGGAGGGGAGCCGTGCCCTGTTGGAGGCTGTGGCAGCAAGCCCTCGCTACCGTGGCGTTCGTGTTTGCGGCTATCGTAGCGTGAGTGATGCCGAGACAACGGAGCAGTTTGCGGCCATGGCGTTCCGGTTTCCGGCGGGGTTTAGCTATCTTTCCTTCCGGGGGACCGACAGCACGATTGTGGGCTGGAAAGAGGACTTCAACATGGCGTTCCGGTGTCCCGTGCCGGCCCAGGAATCTGCGGCGCGCTATGTGGACGAGGCGGCGGATGCGATTGACGGGCCGCTTTTGTGCGGAGGTCATTCCAAGGGTGGAAACCTTGCGGTGTACGGTGCGGCGATGTGCTCCGATGTCGCCCGTGAGCGAATCGAACGGGTGTATTCCCATGATGGTCCGGGCTTTGTCGAGGAGTTTCTGAACGGCAACGCCTTTGCCGATCTTTCCGGTCGAATCGACAAGACGCTACCTCGGTCGTCGATCTTTGGCATGATGTTCGAGACGCAGGAGGACTATGCCATCGTTGAGAGCACCGAGTTCAGCCTGCTGCAGCATAATCCCTTTAGCTGGGTGGTTGATGATCGCGACTTCGCGTACTGTGAGCGCCTGTCCGCCGGTGCTCGATACGTTGATGACTCCATTCGCGAGATGCTGCTTGCAGTGTCGCCTAGCGAGCGCGAGCGTTTTGTAGATGCGTTGTTCTCCGTGTTTGAGGCTACGGGTGCTGAGCGGTTTGCGGATATCGCTGGGAATCTGCGCGAGAGCCTGCCCATGATGCTCCAGACTGCGCAAGGCTTTGACAAGGACACGCGACGCTTTGTCTCGCAGACTATCGTTGCGATTCTTAAGTGTGCGCTTCTGCCCAAACGTCCCCAGGTCGACATGCCAGCTGCCGGCAAGAGCTTGGCAGAACAACTCGAGGCTTGGCAGTCCGAACTCCTGCGCTAGCTATTGGTGCAAAGCAACCTGTCCCCGATGCACCAAGCTTCGATGCGCTTGGGGCAGGCTCGACCGCTATACTGGTTCGTGCTTAAATCGATCTAGAACGGAATGCCGTATATGAAAATCAATCACGCGATTCTGCATATCCTGGACTTTGACTCTGCCGTCAACGTCATGAGCCAGCGCGAGCTCGATATCGAGAGCCGTACCGTGCGCAACTTTGTGACCACGCATCTGCGCCGCGCACGAACCTCGGCCGACAATAAGCGCGCCACGTTTGCCGAGAACTCTGCGTTTGGCGGCGAGCTCAAGGGTTATTTCTTTGGCGAGCGCGAGTTCGTGGACCTGTCGCAGCAGATTGCGGAGTTTATCTCCTCCGAGCTCACCAAAGCCGAGAAAGCCGAGTCCACCGACGTGCTCGTGGCCGACTTTGACGACGATGAGGATGCCCGCTGGTTTGCCGTGATGCTGCTGGGCTCCAAGCAGGCCTTTATGCACGAGGTGGGCCGCGAGGAAGGCGAGGTGCGCAACGACATCGCGCGCCACTATGCCATTCTGCCGAACCCTTCGCAAAAGGTGCCGAGCTATGCCATCGTGCGCGCGAGCACCATGGAGATCGGCTACGTGGACAAGAAGCGTAAGATTGCCGGCGAGGACCGTATGCTCATTCCCGACGGTCTGCTGCAGTGCGACACGGGCGTATCGGGCAAGGAGGTCATCGACACCGTGACGCGTGTGGTCGAGGAAGTCGCCGAGGAGCACGGCGCCAACACGGCCGTGGCGCTCGCCAAGGTTAAGGCCGCTGTGGCCGAGAAGGTCGAGGATGACGAGGAGCTGCCGCCTTGGGATATCGTCGATGAGGTCTTTGAGGACGAGCCGGTCATCAAGGAGAGCGTGCGCGCGGCGCTGACCGAAGAGAAGGTGCCCGAGCGTGTGCCCGTGGAGCGCAAGCAGGTCGAGCGTGCGGCCGTGCGCAACCACAAGATTCGTACCGATACGGGCATCGAGATCAGCTTCCCGGCCGAGATGGGTTCGAATTCCGAGTACATTGAGTTCGTCAATGAGCCCAACGGCCTCATCTCCATCGAGCTCAAGAATATCGGCAGCATCGAGAATCGATAGCGCAATAGTTTCTTTCTAAGAAAAATCTGGATTATATTTTGAAGTATAATTTGAAATATAATCCAGATTATTTTTTTGGAGGTCCAGATGTCCCCACTTGTTCTGGAAAAACCGGTGTTTACAAAAGACCAGGTTGTCTCTGCCACCGAAGCGAGCAAGTCCCTATCTACCATTCGCAAGCGTGCTAAGCGCGCGCCGCAGTTTATCGCCGATCATAACGACATCGATACTGTGATTATCGACTACGCTGCCTATGAGGAGATGTTCGGCGCACTGCAGTACCTTCGCGAACTTGAGCTTGATCGCATTGCGACGGATCGAATCAAAAACGGACCGCACGAGTTTATTCCGTTTGAAGATGCTTTGACCCCAGAGGAACTCGAGGAGTTTGAGTCGATGGATCCCGATGCGATTTCGGATGAGGATCTTTTCGAATGAGCGGGCACTTTGTCGTCGGCTTTTTGAATCGAGACGTCGAGAAGGAATATCAAAAACTAGACGGTTCTCAGCGAAGGCTCGTCCGCATTGCAGTGGCGAAATTAAAGACGCGCGCCGATGAAATCGGAACGCCGCTTCACGGTGAGCTTGCCGGCTGTAAAAAGATTAAATGGCGAAAGGCAGGACTCCGAATGGTGTTCCGAATCCGAGAGGATGGAACGGTTGAGATCGCCGAGATCGTTGCAGTAGGTCGGCGCGACCGTTCCGAAGTCTACAAGACGGCCGCAGCGCGCCTGTCAAAGCGACCGGCCATGGTCGAATACGACGGAACCCTGAGATAAAGCAGGCCGAAGTCCCGGACGGGGCTTCGGCCTGCTTGCTTGTGATTGAATTGCATTACAGGTTGAGCATAAGTCAGCGAAAACGCCCCTAAGCGAGCAAGGTGACGTGAAAGAGGAGGGAAGCGTACTTTGGTACGCGACCGACGATTGAACGTCAGATTGCCGCTTAGGAGCGTTTGTAGCGTCGACCGGTCCGTCGTTCGTTAGAACGACGGAACCAAAGATGCAGCGTCGACTTGTTACGCGGTTTGTCAAAACCGCGTAACTATTAAAGCTGGCGCAGACCTTCTTCGAGACCGGTCTTACTGTCGGTCTTCTCGTCGCGCATCTTGATGACGCGGGCGGGGACACCGGCCACGACGGCACCGGCGGGGACGTCCTCGACGCACACGGCGCCGGCGGCGACAACAGCGCCCTTGCCCACGCGCACGCCTTCCAGGACCACGGCGTTAGCGCCGATCATGACATCGTCCTCGATGATGACAGGCGTGGCGCTCGCGGGCTCCACGACGCCCGCCAGCACGGTGCCGGCGCCGATGTGGCAGTTCTTACCCACGGTGGCGCGGCCGCCCAGCACGGCGCCCATATCGATCATGGAGCCCTCGCCAATGACGGAGCCGATGTTGATGATGGCACCCATCATGATGACGGCGCGATCGCCGATCTCGACGCGGTCACGGATGATCGCGCCCGGCTCGATGCGAGCGTTGATGCCCTTGAGGTCGAGCATGGGCACGGCGGAGTTGCGGCAGTCGTTCTCCACATCGTAGTAATCGATGGAATCGGCATTGGCATCAAGGATGGCTTTGAGCTCGTCCCAGTCGCCAAAGACGGTCTTGCCACGACGACCGCCGTAGACGTGTGCATTGCCCCACTGGACCTTCATGCCCGGCTTTTCGCGCACGTACAGTTTGACGGGCGTTTTCTTGGGCGCGGTGGCGATGTAGTTGATAATCTCCTGTGCATCCATCTCGGCTGCGTTGCTCATATGCTGTCTCTCCTTTGGGTGGATCCGGTTGATACCTGGTTAGGCAAACATGACCTGGTCGAACGTATAGAAGCCGGGTTCGCGGGTGACGAGCTTTTGCGCGGCTGCCAAGGCGCCGTTGACAAAGATCTGACGGCTCGTGGCGCGGTGGGTTAGCGTGATCTCCTCATCCTGGCCAAAGAAACTCACCTCGTGCACGCCGGCGACGGTGCCGCCGCGCAGCGAGTGCATGCCGATTTCCTTGGGGTCGCGCGCGCCGCACATGCCCTCGCGTCCGTAGACGGGGTGGTAGCCTGCCTCGGGCTCAGCTTCGACGACGGCGTCGAGCAACAACTTGGCAGTGCCGCTGGGGGCGTCGACCTTTTGGTTATGGTGCGTCTCGACGATCTCGCAGTCAAAGCCGGGCAGCTCGCGTGTGGCCTGTGCTACCAGATGACGCAGGGCTGCGATACCGATGGAGTAATTGCCGGAGTGCATGACGCGGGCGTTCTGGCCCAGCTCGCGCAGGCGGTCCATCTGCTCGGGTGTGTAACCCGTGGTGCCCGAGACTAACGCCGCGCCCGTGCGTTCGACATAGGCGACGACAGCATCGAAGGTCACGACGTTCGAGAAGTCGATGATTACATCGGCGGCCGGTGCGCTCTCGAGCTCGGACAAGTCGAAGCCGATCTGGGCGACGATGTCGAAAACAGGCTGACCGGCGGCGTCGACAACGCCCTCGGCGGTGGTGCGGATGAGCGAGCCCATGCGGCCCGTTCCCATAATGACGGTCTTAATCAAGCAGACCAGCTCCCTTCAGGGCATCGGTAAGTGCAGCGCGCGTGTCGTTGGCCATGGGGCACAGCGGCATACGGTAGTTTGCCTCGATCATACCCATCTGGGCGAGCGCTTCCTTGAC
>UROJ01000027.1 GCA_900549335.1 uncultured Collinsella sp. | reverse complement strand
GGCGATTATGGCCGAGTGCGAAGCGCGCGGAATTGTCGCGCGCATGGTCGAGGACTTTGCCGCCGTGCCCGGACGAGGCGTTACGGCACGCGAGGGGCAGAATGTCATCGCAGCCGGCAACGTGCGCCTGATGGACGAGTTGGGCGTTACCGTGCCCGCGGGTCTTGCCGAGCAGTATGCCGCCGAAGGCAAGACGCCGCTGTTCTTTGCCAAGAACGGCGAGCTTGTCGGCACCATCGCCGTGGCTGACGAGGTCAAAGAAACGAGTGCCGAGGCCATCGCCGCGCTCCGCAAGCTCGGCGTCGACGTGCGCATGCTCACCGGCGACAACCGCGTGACGGCCGAGGCCATCGCCCGCCGCGTGGGGCTGAGCAGCGAACAGGTCATCGCCGACGTCCTCCCCGCCGACAAGGAGCGCCACGTGCGCGAACTGCAGGATGCGGGCAGCAAGGTCGCCATGGTGGGCGACGGCATCAACGACTCCCCCGCCCTGGCGCGCGCCGACGTGGGCCTTGCTATCGGCACCGGCGCCGACATCGCCAAGGAGGGCGCCGACGTGGTACTCATGCGCAGCGATCTCATGGACGTCGCCCGTGCCATCGAGCTGTCACGTGCCACAATCCGCAACATCAAGCAGGACCTGTTCTGGGCGCTGTTCTACAACGGCATCGGCATTCCGCTGGCGGCGGGCGTGTTCTTCCCGCTCACCGGGTGGCAGCTCTCGCCGATGTTTGGCGCCGCGGCCATGAGCCTGTCGAGCGTCTGCGTCGTAAGCAATGCTCTGCGCCTGAAATCCTTTAAGCCTAAAGTGGCAAAATAAGCTCACCATAAAGTCCATTTAGAACGGGTTTTCCAGGTGCCCGAGATTGACCTGAAAGAGGAGCGACGCGTACTTTGGTACGCGAGCGACGGCTTGAAGGTCAAGGTCGGGTGCCTGGGAAAGCCGACACAACAGAGAGGAATATCCATGCGTTTCACAATTAAGACTTCCGGCCTTATGTGCGGCCACTGCGACGCCACCGTCGAGACGGCGTTGCTCAACGTGGCCGGCGTGACCGACGCCGACGCCGATCACGAGACCCAGACCGTCCAGGTGGAGTGCGCCGACACCGTGACCGCCGAGCAGCTCGCCGCCGCCGTCGAGGGCGCCGGCGAGAAGTTCCACGCCCTGTCCGTAACCGCCGCGTAACGACCCACGCGCACCCCGACCAGAAACGAGGACCCGCCATGATGGCAGACCATAAATCGGTGACCCGCATGCTCAAGACGGCACGCGGTCAGATCGACGGCATCCTGCGGATGGTCGAGGAGGACCGCTACTGCGTCGATATTTCCACGCAGCTCATGGCAACGCAGGCGCTCATTGCGCGCATCAACGCCGACGTGCTCAAGGCGCATATCGAGGGCTGCGTGACCTCGGCAATCGAATCGGGCGACGAGGACCTCAAAGCCGCCAAGCTCGCCGAGATCGAACGCGTCGTCGACAAGCTCTCCAAGTAATTGGGGCATTGGGGACAGACTTCTTTGCACCGTCTTGGCGTTCCGGGGACAGGTATGTTTGCACCACATTGGTGCAGATTAACCTGTCCCCCTTGCTCTAAATCGGGTATAAAGGCGTGCAGCATATCGAACGAAAGGCAATTTGCATGAATGACTTTATGAAGGGTCGCAATGGTGCTGACGAGCTCACCATCGTGATGGGTTTTGCCGGCATCGTCATCGCGATGATCGGATCGATGGCCCGCATCCAGTGGCTCAGCTGGATCGCCATCGCCGTCATCGTGATTGGCGTGCTGCGCGGCCTGTCCAAAAATATCGATGCACGTCGCAAGGAGAACGACGCCTTTGTCGCCGGCTCGGCTAAGGTCCCCGGCTTGGGCAAGTTCGTCGCCAGCTTGGGCGGCGGGGCCGCAGCGGCCAGCACCTCACGCGCTGCCGGAACGAGCAAGGAAGACTTTGAGCGCGCCAAGCGTACGGCCAAGAAGATGTGGAAGGGCCGCAAAACTACGGCATACCTCAAGTGCCCCAACTGCGGCCAGATGCTCTCCGTCCCCAAGGGCAAAGGCAAGATCCGCGTCACCTGCCCCAAGTGCCACGCCAAGATGGAAACCCGCTCCTAGCGCCCGCACGCGGGACAAATTAATCAGGTTCGTTTGTCCCAAATCTTAAGTATTTGTTCGATAAAAAAGCCGAGGCCTCGTGTTGAGACCTCGGCTTTTTGTATACGGCAACGGAGCTGCACCTTTGTCACCTCTACGCCACACCGTCGCGGGCGAGCTCCTCGGCCAGCGCCTCGGCCGGCATGGCCATAATCGTGTCGAGCTCGGCGTCCACCTCGGGAATGCGCTTCACCTTGAGCTTGCGTACCAGATCACCGCGACACATCACATGCGTCGGCTCACGCAGAGTGCACAGGTCATCGAGCGGATTCTTGCGCGTCACCAGGATATCGGCGGCCTTGCCGCACTCGATCGTACCGGTCTCGCCGCCCAGCCCCAGCAGCTCGGCGTTGACTTGCGTAGCCGTATGCAGCGCGAAGGCGTTACTCACACCGACATACTTGGCAAAATAGGCAACCTCGCGCCACATGTCGTACTGCGTCACGAACGGGCAGCTTGAGTCCGTGCCCAGGCCCACCTTAATGCCAGCTTCCAGTGCGGCACGGGCGCTCTCGATGATGCCCGAGCACACGATGTCGCCGTTCTTCTTTTGTGTATCGGTCGAATGGGTCTTTTCCGGGTCGAGCAATACAAACGGCAGCGCCGGGCTGATCGTGCAGGTCACGCTCGGCGCGCGTCCCTCGAGCTGCGTGCCCGCGGCGCCGCGATACAGCTCCAGGATCTCGGGCGTCATCGGGGCACCGTGCTCGATCGTGTCGACCCCGGCCTCAAGCGCGGCCTTCACGCCCTCGGTGCTCTCGACATGAGCCATAACCGGCAGGCCCACCTCGTGCGCCGCCTTGCACGCCGCCGCGGCAACCTCCACCGGCATACGCAGCACGCCCGGCTCGCCCACCTCGGTCGCATCGAACACACCGCCCGTCACGAACAGCTTGATGACATCGGCACCGCGCGCATACAGGTCTCTCACCTGCTCGGCTGCCTCGACGGGGCTGTTGGCCACCTGGGCGAACAAGCCCGCGCCATGGCCGCCCGGCACCGTGACGCCCGTTCCCGGCGCTACCAGGCGCGGACCCCGATACTTGCCGGCGTCGATAGCGTCGCGCACGGCAATGTCGGCAAACAACGGGTCGCCCGCGCCGCGCACCGTGGTCACGCCGCTTGCCAGCTGCTGCTGGGCACTGCCCTTGAGGATGCGGCGGACGATGGCACGGCCCACGGGATTATCGAGTTTCTTCATCAGCGCTCCCGCATCGCCGGCCGAGACAGGCTTGCCCGAGCCGCACAGGTGCACGTGCATATTGATGAGACCGGGCATGAGATACGCGCCACCCAGGTCGATAACCTCGGCACCTGCAGGCGCCTGCGCCACAGCACTCGGCCCCATCCAGGTGATGACGCCGCGCTCAACAGTCACGGCCATATCGGGCTGCGGCTCCATATGCTCCGAACCATCCAGAATGGTCGCATTGATAAACAACGTGGAACGATCGGCAGATGCCATATCGAGCTCCTCCCTCACGATTAACTTGAACATTTGTCCATTATCACCCAATGCAGCGACCTAAAGTCGAGCATATCGGTTAACGGAGAAAAGGGAGGATATGGGGATAGAGAGGCCAGCACGGCGATGCCCCAGCCAGGTGCCAAACGTCCTGATCTGTAACAGATAGACCGTCTTTAGCCTTCCAGATGTTACAGATCGAGATCTTTTAACGGTAGCCAACCTTTTGTCTTGATCTGTAACAGTTACGAGGCCAAACGATCCCTTGTTGTTACAGATCGAGACAGTCCGCCTCAGCGCCCATACCACTGGCATCTCCACTCCTCAGCCAATTCAACCTGCCGAGGAATACCCGCCAGCCTCATTTTCTCGACTAGCTTCCCCGGGCCTTTGAGTTCGTTAAACGTAAACCGAAGCACCTTATGCCCGAGCATTGTCAGATGAGATTCCCGCTGACGCTCTGCCACGAATGGGTCAACCGACTCCCGACCCTCGCCGCTCTGCAAGGTGTACTTCCCCTTTCCGTCGAGCTCGCCGATGACACACATCCCGTCCTCGAGCCGCCAAAAATAGTCGACACGAAACACCTGGCTCGGATCGAGCGGGTCGCGAAACTCCACCTGCAGCTCCGGAACCGGAAAGCCGTACGCAATAAAGAATGCTCGGAACCGAGACTCGCCGCCGTTTTCAGACAGCCCGTCCGCATACGACGCAATCACCTGTGCCCTGCGATACCCTCGCCTGCCCTCGCAATCGGCGCGGAGGCGCTCGCACAAATCCCCACGTGATACGCCTTTCGCCCGCAGTGCAGAATCGGCAATCGCCAACCCGTAGGAGAACGGCGCACGCAGTAGGCAATCCTCCACCATGCGCCAAAACGACGTCACCCGCACGCCATCAACATGCTCGAGTGCGCCCGCCATCTGCGGACGCAACAACCTGCACCCGCCGCTCAACGTCACCGAACAACCCGTCTTAACAAGAAAACGCGACCCAAGCAGATCATTCGGCACCTCCAGACCCCACAAAAGCGCCGCGTCATAACCCCAAAACGCCCAATCGGGATGAAACTCTGCAAGCCCTTTGATGGTACGCAGCGTTCGCTCCGCCGGCGTCAGTACACCCCAATCATGTTGAAAGCAGAACAAATACGGCTCGGGTTCCGCGATATCGTCGGTTCCAACATGACGCCGCAGCCACATGAGCTCGGCATTGTCGTGTGTCACAAGCAGCACGCCTTGTTCAGCCGCCTCCGTGAGCCTGGCAAGCATCCTATTCCGCGCCAACGTGTTACGAGTCGTATGTTTGTGTTTGAGAACGGTATTAGGCACTTCCATCACCACCACATCGGACAAATGGACCATCGTCACCGTTGCCTCCGCTGATAAATGTCTTGATCTGTAACAGGAAGACCGATTTTTGGACTGTAGATGTTACAGATTGAGACATTCCCCCCAGCCAGGTGCCAAACGTCTCGATCTGTAACAGTTAGACGTTCTCCAGGCCCCTAAACGTTACAGATTTAGACAAACCAGCGGCGCCCAAGCATTCGTCTCGTTCTGTAACAGGTAGACCGGTTTTTTGCCCCCAAACGTTACAGATCGAGACAAAAAGGCAAAAGGCAAGGCAGGCGACAACTACCCATCCCCTACTCCCACTCCTGCTCGTAGATATTGAGCGACTTTACGTACCGCCCCTGGGCGCCCATGATGTCGCGGACCAGACGCAAGAAGAAGCTGATGCACGAGGTGTCAAAGCCGTCCTGCAGGTCCTCCGGATGCACCGCACCCGGCCCATCGACCGCCGTATCGCTCAGCCGCGCGATGTCATACAGGTAGAGCTGTCCCGCCGTAAGCCAGACATCGTCGACGCAGGCGAGGCGCACCGCAATCGCGCCGTCACTCCAGTGCTCCTTCTGCACGATATGCGGATCGTAGACATCAAAGCGATGATCGGTGCGCGTGTCCTTCAGCACGACCATGCCGGACGCAGGATTCTTGTCCAAAATGCCAAAGCGCGAGAAATACTGCGTGTCGCGTACCTGCTCGAGCCGCTTGAGCGAGGCAGACGAAAGCGATGCCGGCGGCTCGTCAACATATAGCTCGAGCAGCGTTTTGCCATGGCGATAGGGGCGCTCAAACAGCAGCCAATCGGTAAACGCCATGTTGTAGGCCATGATTTCGTTTTGCGAAGGCTCAGTGCAATAGCTGAGCCACGGGTCGACAATAATCTCGAACTGTTCGCGCGCCGGCTCCAGGAATTGAAACTTCCGCAGCATCCAAAAGTGAGCCATGTCGGCAATATCGTTGCCGACGGCTTCAGCCAGCTCTGCTCGGTCAAAAGCGTGGTCAATCATGGCATCCTCCTCAAACTGATGGACCTCAATTTGAGCTTACGAGGAGGGTGGGCAGCCACGACCAGCACGGGCAAAATAGGCCTCCGGCTGCAAACCAGATGCTGACCAAACACTTGACGAAAAGCTTGACCGAAAATGCGCGCCGCAACAAAACCGCAGGTAAACATCGACGGCCAACCCGCCCTTTTGAGCCAGATGCCCGCAGCCACCACAGAAACAACAGGTGACTGCAGCCCAAGAAGTCGACAAATGAACACCCGTACGTCGACAAACGAGCAAACTGCTCGCAAATCCGCAAGGAGTGTCCCCGAATGCCGACAGAAAAGGAACGTCCCTAACTGTCGGCACTTAGGGACGTTCCTTTTGTGCCGGCAGTTAGGGACAGCCCTTGCCGATTCGATTGTTGAATATCTCCGTGACTACTTTACAGTTCCAGCGCGTCGGCGACTTCGGCTGCGCAGGCCAGGGCATCGGCCATGGCACTCACCACGAGCGAGCTGCCGTTGCGGGCATCACCCGCCACATACACCGGCGCGGCATCCGCGGCGACACCCTCCGTGCGAGCCGCGAGATGCGAGCCCTCAGCAGCCATCACCGGCAGCGGACGACCAGCGGTGGCAACAGGCACGCTCACCGCATCGAACACGCCGTGCTCCGGACCCGTAAAGCCGCAGGCGATGAGCACCAGCTGCGCCGGCACCTCGTGCTCGGAGCCCGCGATGCGCTCGGGCTTTCCCGCCGACCAGTCCAGATCGACCACGCGCAGCCCCGCAGCCGCACCCTTCTTGTCCAGCAGCACCTCGAGCGTATCCACGCCCCAGGCACGCATCTCACCACCCATCGCAGCGATAGCCTCCTGCTGGCCGTAATCGGTCTTCTTAACGTTGGGCCACTGCGGCCAGGGGTTGCCTGCCGCGCGCTTATCGGGCGCAGCCGGCAAGAACTCAAACTGGCGCACGCTGCGCGCGCCTTGGCGCACGGCGGTACCCACGCAGTCGTTTCCGGTATCGCCACCGCCAATGACCACAACGTCCAGGCCGTGCGCGTCGATGGCGGGCTCACCGCCGTCGAGCACCGAGACGGTCGAAGCCGTCAGGTAGTCCACGGCATACACCACGCCCGGGGCATCAATGTTCGCAGCCGAAAGCCCGCGCGGGGCACGGGCACCAGCAGCCACCACAACGGCGTCAAAGCCATCGAGCTTGGCCGCCACCGCAGGATCCGTCACGTCGGCGCCCAGCTCAAAGACGATACCCAGCTCGCGCATGAGCGCCACGCGACGCTCGACCACGGGCTTCTCGAGCTTCATGTTGGGAATGCCGTACATGAGCAGACCGCCCGGGCGGTCGTCGCGCTCAAACACCGTCACGCGGGCGCCACGACGCGCAAGCTCCCATGCCGCCACCAGGCCAGCAGGACCGGAGCCCACCACGGCGACCGTGGGCGCATCCTCCCCTGCCGGCTCAAAGCGGCGCGGGCCGCCGTTTGCCCATTCATGGTCGCTGATCGCACGCTCGTTATCGTGAATCGTCGTGGGTTGGCCGTCGACCGAGCCCAGGTTGCACGCGGCCTCGCACAGCGCCGGGCACACGCGGCTCGTGAACTCAGGCATGGGCGAGGTGAGCGACAGGCGCTCGGCAGCCTCATCCCAGCGGCCGCGGTACACTAGCTCGTTCCACTCGGGAATCAAGTTGTGCAGCGGGCAGCCGCTCGGGCGCGCCTTGCCAAAGCTCGCGCCCATCTGGCAAAACGCCACGCCGCACATCATGCAGCGGCTCGCCTGGGCGCGACGTGCGTCGTCATCGAGCTCCACATACAGGGGATCAAAATCATGACTGCGCTCCTCCACGGGGCGAAGCTCGTGGGTCACGCGATCGATATCAAGAAAAGCACCGGGCTTACCCATGGCACTTACGCCTCCTTCTTGGTCGAAGCAACAGAGCTGGCGGCGGGCACAGCACCAGCGACACCACCCGCCACATCGAAGCGAGCGACATCCGCGGCACTCGCGCGACCGGTCACAATGTCAAACGCCAGCTCCTCGGCCTGCGCATGCGTCTTGCCGACGGCCTCGGCGGCGGCGACAATCGCCAGCACGCGCTCATACTCGGTCGGAATGACCTTCACAAAGTGCTTACTCATCGTCTCAAAGCTGTAGAGCAGCTTGATGCCGCGTGGGCTCTGTGTCGCGTCCACGTGCTCCTGGATGAGCTCGCGAATCTGCGCCAGCTCGCCGGCCGTCGGGGCCTTGAGCTCAACGCTCTCGTGGTTCACGCGGGCATCGAGCGTGCCGTACTGGTCAAAGACATAGGCCACGCCACCCGTCATGCCGGCGGCAAAGTTCTGCCCGACCTCGCCCAGGATGAGCGCCAGGCCGCCCGTCATGTACTCACAGCCGTGGTTGCCGCAGCCCTCGACCACCACGGTGGCACCGGAGTTGCGCACGCCAAAGCGCTGGCCGGCCAGGCCGTTGATGAAGCCACGGCCGCTCGTGGCGCCAAAGAACGCAACGTTGCCCACGATGATGTTTTCGTCGAACTTATAGGTCGCATGCGGGTTGGGGCGCACCGACACCTCGCCGCCCGAAAGGCCCTTGCCAAAGTAGTCGTTGGCGTCGCCGCACACGTTGAGCGTAATGCCGCGCGGCAGGAAGGCGCCAAAGCTCTGACCGGCCGATCCATCGCAATCGATGGTGATGGAGCCGGCGGGCAGGCCCTCGGGATGTGCCTTGGTCACCGCGTTACCCAGGATGGTGCCCACGCAGCGGTTGACGTTGGCGATATCGGCGCGGAAGCGAATCGGACGCAGATGTGCGCGGGCGTCGGCCGTGTAGGGCACGAACAGCGTGGAGTCGAGCGTCTTGTCGAGCTCGCTGTCCGCGGCCATCTGCGGCAGGAAGTGACGACCGTCGGCACCCGGGATGTGGGCACCAAACTCACAGGTCGCACTTGCCAGCACGGGCGACAGATCGAGCAGGTTGGCCTTACGGTTGCCCGGGACCTCGATCTGGCGCAAGCACTCGGGATGGCCGACCATCTCGTCGACGGTGCGGAAGCCCAGGCTCGCCATGACCTCGCGCAGCTGCTCGGCAACAAAGAGCATAAAGCGCTCGACGTGCTCGGGCTTGCCGCGGAAGCCGCGACGCAGGCGGCAGTTTTGCGTGGCGATGCCGGCGGGGCAGGTATCCTGCTGGCAGTCGCGCTGCATGAGGCAGCCCATCGAGATGAGCGGCATGGTCGCAAAGCCAAACTCCTCGGCGCCCAGCAGGCAGGCGACGGCAACATCGGTGCCGTCCATGAGCTTGCCGTCAGCCTCGAGCACCACGCGTGAGCGCAGGCCGTTTTGCAGCAGCGTCTGTTGAGCCTCGGCAAGACCGAGCTCCAGCGGCAGACCGGCGTGCCAGATAGAGTCGCGCGCAGCGGCACCCGAGCCGCCGTTGTGGCCGCTGATCAAGATCTTGTCGGCAGCACCCTTGGCCACACCGGTGGCGATGGTGCCGACGCCCGCCTCACTGACCAGCTTGACCGACACGCGCGCGCCGGGGTTGGCGTTCTTAAGGTCGAAGATGAGCTCGGCCAGGTCCTCGATAGAGTAGATGTCGTGGTGCGGCGGTGGCGAGATCAGGCCGATGCCGGGCGTGGACTGACGGACCTCGGCGATCCAGGGGTAGACCTTCTTGCCGGGTAGGTGACCGCCCTCGCCAGGCTTGGCGCCCTGGGCCATCTTAATCTGAATCTCGAAGGCGCTGCAAAGATAGCGGCTCGTCACGCCAAAGCGCGCGCTTGCCACCTGCTTGATCGCGGAGTTCTTGGAGTCGCCGTTGGCCAGCGGGGTCTCGCGACGCGGGTCCTCGCCGCCCTCGCCCGAGTTGGAGCGTCCGTGCAGGCGGTTCATAGCGATAGCCATGCACTCGTGCGCCTCTTTGCTGATGGAGCCGTACGACATGGCGCCGGTGTTAAAGCGGCGGACGATGTTGAGCGCGGGCTCGACCTCGTCGAGCGAAACCGGCGTGCGGCCGCTGGCATCAAAGTCGAGCAAGTCGCGCAGGCGCACGGCACGGCCGGTACGGTGCAGACGGGCGCTGTACTCCTTAAAGGTGTCGTAGCTGTCCTCACGGCAGGCGGTCTGCAGCAAGTAGACAGTCTGAGGGTCGATCAGGTGATCCTCGCCGCCGAGCGGGCGCCACTTGGTCAGACCCAGCGTGGGCAGCTGATCGGGAGCCGGGCTCTTAAGGATGGCGAGCGCGGCGTCGTAGCGCTCGTTTTGCTCGCGCTCAACGTCCTCGACACCCATACCGCCCACACGGCTCACCGTGCCGGCGAAGTACGCGTTGACGAACTCCGGCGTAAAGCCCACGGCCTCGAAGATCTGCGCCGAATGGTAGCTCTGCACCGTGGAGATGCCCATCTTGGACATGATGGAGACGATGCCGGCGGTCGCAGCCTTGTTGTAGTTGGCGATGCCCTGCTCGGCCGTCACGTCCAGGTCGCCGTGCGCCGCCAGATCGCGGATGCACGCATGTGCGTTGTACGGATAGATGCCGCTCGCGGAGTAGCCCACCAGTGCCGCAAAGTCGTGCGGAGACACGGCGTCGCCGCACTCCACCACGATATCGGCAAAGGTACGCACGCCGGCGCGGATCAGGTGGTTGTGCACGCAGCCCACGGCGAGCAGCGAGGGCACAGGGACCTCGCCCACCGCAGCACGGTCGCTC
>UROJ01000026.1 GCA_900549335.1 uncultured Collinsella sp. | reverse complement strand
GCTCGTATACTCGGCCAGCGCGTCGTCCTTGTCCTTATAGGTCACGGACTTGACGTTATTCCACGTCTTAAGCTCGGCCTCAAAAGCCTGAACATCGGCCTGATCGGCGTCATCGCTAATGAACGCGTTGATGACAACCTGATCCTCGACGGTGCCGATCACGGAGTTCAGCATCGCGGAGCCCATGATGAACAGGCCGATGATAAACAGCGAAAGGAAGATCGTGATGACGGCGCCGAGCGAGGTAGTCCAGTTACGGAAGAAGTGGCTGATTGCCTCTTTGAAGGAGTAGCCCACGTTAGTTGGTGCCATAGTTGCCGTAACCTCCCCTCTCCTGGTCGCGGATAACGTGGCCGCCCTCGAGGGCGATCACGCGACGGTGCATGCTATCGACCATCTCGCGGTCGTGCGTGGCGACGATCACGGTGGTGCCGGTGCGGTTAATACGCTCGAGCAGCTTCATGATGCCCAGCGAGATCGCCGGGTCGAGGTTACCCGTGGGCTCGTCGCAGATCAGCAGCGGCGGACGGTTGACCATAGCGCGGGCGACGGCAACGCGCTGCTGCTCGCCACCGGAAAGCTGGTCGGGCAGCGAGTCCATCTGATCGGCCAGACCGACCAGACGCAGCACCTCGGGCACCTGGCTGCGAATGACGCCCTTGGGCTTGCCGATGCACTGCAGGGCAAACGCCACGTTTTCGTAGGCGGTCTTTTGCGGCAGAAGCTTAAAGTCCTGGAACACGGCGCCAATCTGGCGGCGCAGGAACGGAACCTTGCGGTTCTTGATCTTCATGAGGTCCTGACCGGCAACCAAGATGCGGCCGCTCGTCGGCTTGACGTCGCGGTTGAGCGTCGACAGCAGCGTGGTCTTACCCGAGCCGGAATGACCGACCAGGAAGACGAACTCACCCGGATAGATCTCGATGTTGATGTCGTCGAGTGCAGGCTTGTTGGGCTGTGCCGGATAGATCTTGGTGACATGCTCCATAAGGATGACGGGCTCGACACCGGCCTGCTTGGCCATCTTCTTGCGGCTGGCCTGCGGATCGATGGGCGCAAACACCGACGTAAAATCGGGGTTGTTGAGCGCGTTATCGAGGCTTGCGACCTCAGCTGCCTGATCGCTCTCGACCACCGGGGCAGCAGGCTGCGTGGGATCGGGAATAGCGGCAAAGAGACCGGACTGCGCAGGCTGAGGAACCGGCGTCGCAGGGGCCATGGGGTCGGGAATGCCGGCCATGGTAGGCTGCGGCGCGGCGGCACCAGCCTGAGGCTGCTCCACGCGAGCGGTCACGGCCTGAACGGGCTCAAAACCCGCCGTGCCGGAAAGCGCGACATCGCTGGTGGGATTGTAGGCAAAGGGATCGGATGCCGGCTGTGCCTGATCTGCCGGCTGAGTGGGGGCCTGAGCAACAGGCTGGCCCTCTGAATCCGGAGTGGCGAAACGACTGCCCTGGACGCCCGTCTGCGTCTTGGGGGCATCATCGCCCGCACCGGAGGTACGGAAGTGGTTACCCACTGGTGCTCCTTATCGTCGTGCGTTTAAACTACATGAGCGCTTTACATTTTAGCAGCATTAGCTTTGCTGCACATAAGAAGCATGGCGTGCTTAGGGATCCCGTCGGCCGGGCACAGGGTTACTCTCCAAATCGTCCTCGGACATGTCGGAGCCCCCGCTGCGCGCTTCGCGCGGCAGGGGCTCCTCCGTCCTGCGGAAAGATTTGGAGAGTAACCCTGTGCCCGGCCTGCGGCTACTAAGAAGTCGATGCGTTCGTCTTGGATGCAGCAAAACCATGCATGGGTCTGGCTGAATTGCACTTTGTCGTGCTGGGCCCCTATCCCAATAGAAATCCTGCTTGATAAGGTCTCTTTAGAAGTTGCGGTGAAATAGGGACTGTTTTAGCAGTTAAAAGCCCTAATCAGTCCTTATTTCACCGCAACTGAAACAGGGGCGCTCTCCAAGAGAGCGCCCCTGCCGGGTTTCCATAGTACTGGCGAAGCAGTTTTATAGTTCTGGCGAAGCAGTCCTTGAGATCCGTCTTGCCTTATGCCAAGAACTCCTTGGTGGTCGCCACGATGTTAGCGGCGTCCAGGCCATACTTGTGCAAGAGCTCGGCACCCGGGCCAGACTCACCGAAGGTGTCGTTGACGCCGATCTTCTTGAGCGGCGTCGGGCACTGCTCGCACAGGACGTCGGCAACGGCGCTGCCCAGGCCACCGATCACAGAGTGCTCCTCGACGGTCACGACGTGGCCGGTCTTGGTGGCGCTCTTGACGATCAGGTCGGCGTCGATGGGCTTGATGGTGTGCATGTTGATGACCTCGGCGTCGATGCCCTCGGCAGCAAGCTGCTCGGCGGCCTCGAGAGCCTCGCCGACCATCAGGCCGCAGGCGATGATGGTCACATCGGCGCCCTCGCGCATGACAATGCCCTTACCCAACTCGAACTTGTAGGTCTCGGGGTCGTTAATAACCGGCGAGGCCAGACGGGCGAAGCGCATGTACACCGGACCGTCGCACTCGTAGGCGGCGCGCGTCACGGCGCGGGCCTCGACGTCGTCGGCAGGAACGATAACGGTCATGCCGGGGATGACGCGCATCAGGGCGATATCCTCGCAGCACTGGTGTGTGGCACCGTCCTCGCCCACCGAGATACCAGCGTGCGTGGCACCGATCTTAACGTTGAGGTGCGGGTAGCCGATGGAGTTACGGACCTGCTCAAAGGCGCGGCCGGCGGCGAACATGGCAAAGGTGCTCGCGAAGGCAACGCGACCGGTGGTTGCGATACCGGCGGCAACACCCATCAGGTTGCTCTCGGCGATACCTACATCGAAGAAACGGTCGGGGCAGGCGGCCTTAAACTTACCGGTCTGCGTGGCGGCGGCCAGGTCGGCGTCGAGGACCACAAAGTCATCGTGCTCGTTGGCGAGCTCGACGAGGGCCTCGCCGTAGCTTACACGCGTGGCAATTTTCTTGACGTCTGCCATCCTAGAGCTCCTCTCCGGCGGCCGTGAGCTCTGCCATGGCCTGCTCAAACTGTTCATCGTTGGGGGCCTTGCCGTGCCAACCAACCTGGTTCTCCATAAAGGACACGCCCTTGCCCTTCAGGGTCTCGGCGATAATGGCGGTCGGCTGCCCCTTGGTGGCGCGAGCCTCGGCAAAGGCGGCGCGGATCTGGTCGAAGTCGTTGCCGTCGGCGAGCTCCACCACGTGGAACTTAAAGGCGCGGAACTTGTCGGCGAGCGGCATGGGGTCGTTGACCTCCTCGACGGGGCCGTCGATCTGCAGGCCGTTGTGGTCGACGATCACACAGAGGTTGTCGAGCTGCTGGTTGCCGGCAAACATGGCGGCCTCCCAGACCTGGCCCTCCTCGCTCTCGCCATCGCCCAGCAGGGCGTACGTGCGATAAGTATCGCCCCAGTGCTTGGCGGCAACGGCCATGCCCACGGCGGCGGAGATGCCCTGGCCGAGCGAACCGGTGGACATGTCAACGCCCGGAGTGTCGTTCATGTTGGGATGACCCTGCAGGTGGCTGCCGATGTGGCGCAGCGTCTCAAGATCCTCCTTGGGGAAGAACCCACGCTCGGCGAGCACAGCGTACAGACCAGGCGCGCAGTGGCCCTTGGAAAGCACAAAGCGATCGCGGTCGGCCTTGCGGGGATGGGCCGGGTCGACGTTCATTTCCTCAAAGTACAGATAGGTCATGATGTCGGCAGCGCCGAGCGAACCGCCCGGATGGCCGGACTTGGCAGCGTGCACGCCGGTGACGATGCCCTTCCTTACCTCGTTGGCAACCTTTTTGAGCTCTTCGTCGCTCATTGTGCCTTCCTTTCATCCTCATTAGACAAAATGCGCACGGCACCGAAGGTAATCCCAACACAGCCGCAATGCACGTACGTCATTCATTATGCTGGAAACTGATGGCTTTACCAGAGTTTTTATCATTATTTGAACAATTTAGCAGGCAGAACCGCTGATGAAACGGTTTATCAATGTGAACGTCTTTTGGATGGGACGCGGTCGGCCCTACGCGCTAATGTCCTTGAATCCCTCGCCGAAAGCTTCCGTAACGTCGGCGACCGTCACAATGGCGTGAGGATCGCGCTCGCGCACGATCGTCTTGAGGGTATTGAGCTCTCGACGGTTCACGATGACCATGATCACCGGCTTCTCGGCACCCGAATACATGCCAGTCGCCTTAAACTTGGTACAACCACGACCCAGGCCATACATGATATCGGCAGCGATATCAGGGAACTTGTCCGAGATGATGAGTACCATACGGCGTTTGTTGCCACCATCGACCACGGCATCGATCACGTAGCCGCTAATGACCATCGAAAGGCCTGCATATAGTGCATTTTCGATTGAAAAGACCGGAGCCGACAGCGCGCATACGGCAACATCGATCGCCATGACGGTCGAGCCCACGGGCAGCGAGGTATTACGCGAGATGATTTGGCCAATCGTGTCCGAGCCGCCGGTGTTGGCGCCGGCGCGCAGCACCATGCCGTAACCGATGCCTGTAATAATGCCGCCCCACATGGCAGGGAGCATCAGGTCCGCATCCGCCAGAGGTGCTACAAACGGGGCGAACAGATCGGTAAAGAAGCCCAGCAGCACAAAGCCCGTCGCGGTCTGCACCACGTAGAACATGCCGCCCTCGCGCATAACGACCAGCAACAGCAAGGCGTTCATCACGATCGTCTGAATACCAACGGGAAGCGATATGCCGCGCGATGCGCCGACCGCCTGGATAATGGTGGCAAGGCCCGTAACACCACCGGCAGCAAGGCCGTTGGGAATCAAAAACAGGTCGGTCGCAATAGCGGCCAGAGCGCACCCCAACATAATCTGGGGCAGGTCGTGAAAGAAGTTCATCGATAGAATACGCTTGATGTCCAGACGATATGCCATGCTACCTCCCTCAAAAAAGCGCACCCAAACGGATGCGCTTCGAACTTCTTGCTGTATTCGATTCTACCGATTCGCCGAACAAAAACCACCCCTGCGCAGGGTTTGCTTTGGATACAAAACCACCCTGCTCGGAGGGTTTTATCCATTTCCACATAAACCGGGCGGTTTATGCAGATGGGATCTCTGCGTCAGCGTTGCCAGTGGCCCAGCGATGGTAGCCAATAACAAACGGGTCCAGGTCGCCATCGTCAAGAACTGCCTCGACGTTGCTGGTCTCAACGCCTGTGCGTAGGTCCTTAACCATCTGATACGGGTAGAGCACGTAGCTGCGGATCTGGTTGCCAAAACCAATCGTGGTCTTGGGCCCGCGAATCTCATCCAGGGCCTCGGCGCGCTTCTCGAGCTCAATCTCGTACAGGCGAGCCTTGAGGATCTGCATGCACGCGGCCTTGTTCTGGATCTGGCTGCGCTCGTTTTGGCAGGTGACCACAATGCCGCTGGGGAAATGCGTCACGCGCACAGCGGAGTCGGTGGTGTTAACGCCCTGACCGCCCGGGCCGCTCGCGTGGTACACGTCCACGCGGATGTCATCGGGGCTGATCTCGATATCGATATCATCGGGTAGCACGGGGATGACCTCGACGCCGGCGAACGTGGTCTGGCGGCGTTTCTTGTCGTCGGTGGGGCTAATGCGCACCAAGCGGTGGACGCCGGCCTCGGCGCGCAGCATGCCAAATGCGTCCTTGCCCTCGACGGTAAAGGTCGCGCGGTCGATGCCGATGACCTCAGCAGCGGGGCAGTCGTTAATCGTGACCTTCCAGCCGCGACGCTGGCAGTACTTCATGTACATCTTAAAGAGCATGAAGGTCCAGTCCTGGGCCTCCAGACCACCCTGTCCGGGCTTGATGGTCACAATGGCATCGCCGTGATCGAACTCACCGGTAAACCAGCTCGAAAGCTCAAGCTCATCGATGGCACGGGCCAGGCGCTCAGCCGTGGCTGTAGCCTCCTCGCGAAGGGCGGCGGCATCGGGGTCATCCCCCATCTCCTCGGCAAGCTCCAGCGCGGCGCGGGCATCGGAAAGCTCGCCGCGCGCGTTGTCCACGGCAGCGATATCTTCCTTGGTGCGCGCGATTTCCTCCATGGTGGCACGGGCGGCGTCGGCGTCATCCCAAAAGCCGGGGGCCACGCTTTTGGCCTCGAGCTCGGTCACGCGCGTGCGCTTTTCGTCCAAGTGGAGATACGACTCGACCTCGCCGAGCCGGTCCGCAAACGCGTCCAGCTCGGCGGGCGTTACCTCTAAAGCCTCAGCCATTAACGATTCCTGCCGTGGCAGTACTTAAACTTCTTGCCGCTACCGCAGGGGCACGGGTCGTTGCGGCCCACGTTGACATAGGGGTCGTCGCTCTCGGACTTACGGTAGGTCGTCACCTTGCCACCGTTGTTGACGGCAGCCGGACCACCCTGGACAGCCGTGCGGGCCTGCACCTGCGCCTGCTTGCGCAGCACCGAGTCGCCGTTGTCACCATCGACCTCGGCAGGACCGGAGAAGTGCGCACCCTCGAGCGCGGGCTCCTCCTTGTGCTCCACGGCACGCGGGGCAGCCTTGATCTCGATGCGCAGAACCGTGCGCAGGTAATCCTCGTACATGGTGTCGACGAGGATCTGGAACGCGCCGTAGGCCTCGGTCTTGTACTCGACCAGCGGGTCGCGCTGGCCAAAGCCGCGCAGGCCGATGCCGGTCTTGAGATAGTCCATCTCCTGCAGGTAGTTCATCCAGCGGGTATCGATGACGCGCAGCATGACCTGGGTGTTGAGCTCGCGCATCAGGTCCTCGCCCAAGCGCTCGGCCTTCATGTTGTAGCACTTCTCTACGTAAGCCAGGACATCGGCAGCCAGAGCCTCATAATCCTCGTCGGGGAACTTCGGCGTATCGATGTGGCCGGTGAGCTCCACAACCCACTTACGCAGACCCTCAAGATCGCGCTCGCCCTCGTGGCTGTCCTTGGTGCAGAACTCCTGAACACAGCGGTACACGGTATCGTGCATGACCTCGGTGATGTGATCGGTCAGGTCCTTGCCGTCCAGAATCTTATTGCGCTCAGCGTAGATGACCTGGCGCTGCTTGTTCATGACGTCGTCGTACTCAAGGACGCTCTTGCGCATGGAGAAGTTGATGCTCTCGACCTTGTGCTGGGCGCTCTCGACGGCCTTGGAGATGATCTTGTGCTGGATGGGCATATCGTCGCCCATGTCGGCCGTGACCATCATCTTGGAGACGCGGTCCATCTTGTCGCCACCGAACAGGCGCATGAGGTCGTCCTCGAGCGACAGGTAGAACTGGGTCTCGCCCGGATCGCCCTGACGGCCGGAGCGGCCGCGCAGCTGGTTGTCGATACGACGGGACTCATGGCGCTCGGTGCCGATAACGGTCAGGCCGCCGGCGGCAAGCACGCGCTCGCGCTCGGCCTTGCAGGTCTCCTTGGCCTCGGCGTTAAACTGCTCAAGCTGCTCGGGCGTCACGTCCTCCATGGTCAGGCCCTCGTACTCAAGGCGCTCGCGCACCAGCTCGTCGGGGTTGCCGCCCAGCAGGATGTCGGTACCACGACCGGCCATGTTGGTAGCGATGGTCACGGCGCCGTAGCGTCCGGCCTGGGCAACGATATGAGCCTCGCGCTCGTGGTGCTTGGCGTTGAGGACCTCGTGCGCGATGCCGCGCTTGGTAAGGGCGGCCGACAGCTTCTCGGAGCTCTCGATGGAGACGGTGCCCACCAGGACCGGCTGGCCCTTGGCGTGACGTCGCTCGACGTCGTCGGCAACGGCGTTGTACTTGGCCTGGATGGTGCGGTACACCAAGTCCTCGTGGTCCACGCGCTGCACGGGCTTGTTGGAGGGGATGACCTCGACGGGCAGCTTGTAGATCTCGCGAAACTCGGCGTCCTCGGTGAGTGCCGTACCGGTCATGCCGGAGAGCTTGTCATACAGACGGAAGTAGTTCTGCAGGGTGATGGTGGCCAGCGTCTGGTTCTCCTCGCGCACGAGCACGCCCTCTTTGGCCTCGATGGCCTGATGCAGGCCCTCGGAGTAGCGGCGGCCTTCCATGATGCGGCCGGTGAACTCGTCGACGATCTTGACCTCGCCGTTGGTGACCACGTATTGCTTGTCGCGGTGGAACATGTACTGGGCCTTCAGCGCCTGCTGCAGGTGGTTGACCAGCTGGCCCGAGAGGTCGGCATAGATGTCATCGATGCCCAGGCGGCGCTCGATCTTCTTAAGGCCGCGCTCGGTGGCGGCGATGGTGTGCTTAGCCTCGTCCATGACGTAGTCGCCCGTGGGCTCGACGTCCTCGGTGGCGGTGAGCATGTCGTGCGACACGTCCTCACCGCGCTCCAGGCCGCGCACGGCGCGCGCGAAGTCCTTATAGGTGCTGGCGGACTTGGTGCCGGCGCCCGAGATAATCAGCGGGGTGCGAGCCTCATCGATCAGGATGGAGTCGACCTCGTCGACGATGGCGTAGTTGTGGCCGCGCTGCACGCGCTGCTCGGGGCGGGTGACCATGTTGTCGCGCAGGTAGTCGAAACCGAACTCGGAGTTGGTGCCGTAGGTGACGTCTGCCTGGTAGGCCGGACGCTTGAGCTCGAGCGGCATGTTGTTCTGGAGCAGACCGACGGTCATTCCCAGGTACTTGTAGATGCGGCCCATCCACTCGGAGTCGCGCTTTGCCAGGTAATCGTTGACGGTAACGACATGCACGCCCTTGCCGGCGATAGCGTTGAGGTAGCCGGCCAACGTGGAGACGAGGGTCTTACCTTCGCCGGTCTTCATCTCGGCGATGTGGCCCTCGTGCAGCGCCATGGCGCCAATGAGCTGCACGTCAAAGTGGCGCATACCCATGGTGCGCTTGGAAGCCTCACGCACGGTGGCAAAGGCCTCGGGGAGCATGTCGTCGAGCGACTCACCGTTGGCGTAACGCTCGCGGAACTTATCGGTCTGGCCGCGGAGTTCCTCCTCGGTCATCTTCTCAAACTGGGGCTCAAGACCGTTGATCTGGTCGACGATCTTGTAGTAGCGCTTAAGGTCCTTATCGGATCCAAAGGACAGCAGCTTTGACATGAATCCCATGTGGTTTTCCTTTTTGGCCATCGCCCACGCCGTGCAGCTGCGGGCGAGTTAAACACAGATGATTGTACTTTAGCCAAACAAGGCGCGGCCTATACGGTCGACCTCGACCGCCACGTAATAACTATGACCAACCTGCCGCAATGGAACAGGTTTATTTTGGCAGGTTTTATCTGAGCAAACGCCGTCTCTCTGCCATTTGGTGCAATGGGGGCAGGTTGGTTTGCACCAATAAAAAGAAAAGGGCCGCGCACCCAAACGGATGCACGGCCCTTATGCCATGAATGCGAGTGCTTCCGCGGCGAGCTATTTACTCAGCAGCCTCGGTGGTCTCGGCCTCGGCAGCGGCCTCCTCGACGGGAGCCTCTGCGGCCTGCTTGGCAGCCTCCTCGGCAAACTTAGCAGCACGCTTAGCCTTCTCGGCAGCCTTAGCCTCAGCGGCGGCCTTGCGAGCAGCCTCGGCCTCAGCAGCCTTGGCGGCCTTGGCAGCCTTGGCCTCCTCGGCCTTCTTGAGCTGGGCGGCAGCGGCGCCACCGAACTTGTCGGCGAAGCGCTGGACGCGTCCACCGGTGTCGACGAACTTCTGCTGGCCGGTGTAGAACGGGTGGCACTCGTTGCAAAGCTCGACCTTCATCTCGGACACGGTAGCGTGCGTCTTGAAGGTGTTGCCGCAGGAGCACGTCACCGTGCACTCGACATACTGGGGATGGATACCCTGCTTCATGGTAGGACTCCTTATTGGTCAGGCGCTGGTTACCGATCAGCGCATAAGGCGTCTTGGTTTCCGACCAAGACAACAAACTCGGCTATGGTACCACGGCGCCGCGCGTCCCACAAAAGGTTCACGGTCTTTGTGCAACGCGGCGTGGCCAACCGCAGCGGACACGCACCCTGTCGCCCCTTCTCCCATGTTGCAGACGTGTAACGCCGCAGTAAGCACACCCCTTTTGGCGCCAGACAGGTACAATGATGAACACTGTACCGTAGCGGAGCGCCCCGCGCGCCGCAACCACGCGAAAGGGTTTCCCATGGCCGAGATCTCGTCCTCCCGTATCGTCATCACCGTCCTTGGCAAGAACCGCCCCGGTATCGTCGCCGGCGTCACCCGTGTTCTAGGCGAGGCCAACGTCGACATCCGCGACATCACGCAGTCCATTATCGAGGACATCTTCACCATGACCATGCTGGCCGATACCGCCGAGTCCAAGCTCGACTTCGCTGAGCTGCAGAAGGCCCTGGCCGAGGCCGGCGAGCTTTCGGGCGTCAACGTGTCCATCCAGCGCGAGGACGTCTTTAACTTTATGTACCGCTTGTAGCGAGCAAGCCGCCGGGGATTGCCTGACACGCGCATGCCCATGCAAGCCACCCCGATGCGGCCCGGAGAGGAGCGCACATGGCCTACGACGCCAAGAAAATCTATTACCGCTTCGATGACCACTTGAGCCGACTGGTTCTGGATTACGAAGCAAGCCGCCAGATTTCGTCTGAGAGCGAAAGCCTCTACCACGGCCTTCCGACCGACCCTTATGAAGAGGGCCTGTTTGTCGAGCACAATGTCAAGCGCGGCCTGCGCAATGCCGACGGCTCGGGCGTGGTCGCGGGCCTCACTCGTATCTCGGATGTGCACGGCTACAACAAGGTCGACGGAAAGGTCGTGCCCGATCAGGGCAAGCTC
>UROJ01000025.1 GCA_900549335.1 uncultured Collinsella sp. | reverse complement strand
TTTCACAGGATTGAGATGGATATAATCGAGTAGCTGCACCGCCTGTGTGTCCGACTCAACCGCAACACGCGAATAGCGATTGTCAAACAGATGGCCCGTTCTTCCCGTTTTCCCATTGAAATACTTAGCATACGCCGTCAGTGCGCACTGCATTGCCTTTGAAAGGTTGTCATATGGGTCATCAACCATCAAATGGAAGTGGTTGTCCATAAGGCACCAAGCCAACACTGCCACTTTATGGCGTGCAAACCTGTCCGAGATGTCCGATAAGAAACGATATCGGTCAGAGTCATCTTCAAAAATAATCTGTTTGGAGTTGCCACGGTCAAAGACGTGGTAATAGCCGGTGAGCGAAACGGCGCGGGCGCATCGGGGCATAATCTCTCCTTTCAAAAACTGAACAGGCAACACCTAAAAGGAGAGAAGGAACGCGAAATGCTGAGCCTGTGATCTATTTATATCCAATGAGCGGCAAAAAAGGCCCAGAACGGCAAAATGGCAAAACGATGTCTGTCCCAAATGAGTATAAGCACTCATGTAAGCCTGTCCCCAATGAGCGGGGCGGTGGAGCAGGCAAGTAGTTTTAGTTAAAACGTTTCAGTTTATTGAAGCGTTTTAGTTTGTCTTTTACGGGAATCTGACCGCTCACCGATTTATTTCTTGCTATCATGCATCTTGTAGGGTAAATCTCCGATCGCAAGGAGACACAAATGGTGAAAAAGTCACCGGAAAACACTACTCCCGCAATTGTGGACAACGTAGAGGCGCTTGAGGCTAAGCTCGCTCAGATGCGAGAGGCCCAGGCGCTTTTTGCTACGTACACGCAGGAGCAGGTCGACAAGATCTTCTATGAGGCCGCCATGGCCGCCAACAAGGCTCGTATCCCGTTGGCGAAGATGGCCATCGAGGAGACCGGCCGCGGCGTTCTTGAGGACAAGGTCATCAAGAACCACTACGCCGCAGAGTACATCTACAACGCTTACAAGAACACCAAGACCTGTGGTGTCCTGGAGCGCGACGAGGCTTACGGCATTACCAAGATCGCCGAGCCCATCGGCATCGTGGGCGCCGTCATCCCGACGACCAACCCCACCTCCACCGCGATCTTCAAGACGCTGATCAGCCTGAAGACCCGCAACGCCATCATCATCTCCCCGCACCCGGCTGCCGCCAAGTGCACCATCGCCGCCGCCAAGCTCGTGCTTGACGCCGCCGTCAAGGCCGGCGCCCCCGAGGGCATCATCGGCTGGGTCGATGTCCCCTCCATCGAGCTGACCAACATGGTCATGCGCGACGTCGACATCATCCTCGCCACCGGTGGCCCGGGCATGGTCAAGGCCGCCTACTCCTCGGGCAAGCCCGCCCTGGGCGTTGGCGCCGGTAACACCCCGGTCGTCATCGACGACACCGCTGACGTGCTGCTCGCCGTCAACTCCATCATCCACTCCAAGACCTTCGACAACGGCATGATCTGCGCTTCCGAGCAGTCCGTGACCGTCATCGACACCATCTATGACCAGGTTAAGGCCGAGTTCCAGAAGCGCGGCTGCTACTTCGTCAAGCAGGGTGCCGAGATGGAGGCCCTGCGTGCCGCCATGTTCAAGAACGGTGCCCTCGATCACCGCATCCCCGGCATGGCTGCCGCCAAGATCGCCGAGCTCGCCGGCATCGAGGTTCCTGCCAAGACCAAGATCCTGATCGCCGAGGTCACCTCCACCGACCCCGCCAAGGAGGAGTTCTCCCACGAGAAGCTCTCCCCGGTCCTGGCCATGTATCACGCCAAGGACTTCCAGGAGGCCGTCGACAAGGCCGAGCACCTGGTGCTCGCCGGTGGCCCGGGCCACACCGCCTCTCTGTACGTGCACCCTGCCCAGGCCGAGAAGATCAGCCTGTTCGAGCACGTCATGAAGGCCTGCCGTATCGTCATCAACACCCCGTCCTCGCACGGCGGCATCGGTGACCTGTACAACTTTGGCATGAAGCCGTCTCTGACCCTGGGCTGCGGCTCCTGGGGCGGCAACTCCGTCTCCGAGAACGTTGGGGTGAAGCACTTGATCAACGTTAAGACTGTGGCCGAGCGCCGTGAGAACATGCTGTGGTTCCGCGCTCCCGAGAAGGTCTACTTCAAGAAGGGTTCCACGCCCGTCGCCCTCGACGAGCTTGGCAACGTCATGGGCAAGAAGCGCGCCTTCATCGTCACCGACCAGTTCCTCTTCAAGAATGGCAACACCCGCGCCATCGAGGCCAAGCTCGACGAGATGGGCATCGCCCACGACTGCTTCTACGACGTCGAGCCCGATCCGTCGCTGCAGTGCGCACGTCGCGGCGCCAAGCAGATGGCTCTCTTTGAGCCGGACGTCATCATCGCCGTCGGCGGTGGCTCCGCTATGGACGCCGGCAAGATCATGTGGATGATGTACGAGCACCCCGAGTGCAAGTTTGAGGACATGGCCATGGACTTCATGGACATCCGCAAGCGTATCTTCACCTTCCCCGAGATGGGCAAGAAGGCCTACTTCGTCGCCGTCCCGACCTCTTCGGGCACCGGTTCCGAGTGCACGCCGTTCGCCATCATCACCGACAAGGAGACCGGCATCAAGTGGCCGCTCGCCGACTACGCGCTGCTCCCCAACATGGCTATCGTCGACGCCGACAACTGCATGACCGCCCCGCGCGGCCTGACCGCTGCCTCCGGCATCGACGTCATGACCCACGCCATCGAGTCCTACGTCTCCATCATGGCTTCCGACTACACCAAGGGCCTCTCCGAGCGCGCCGCTAAGCTCGTCTTCGAGAACCTGCCCTCCAGCTTCACGAACGGCGCCAAGGACCCGCATGCCCGCGAGGAGATGCACAACGCCTCCTGCATGGCCGGTATGGCCTTCGCCAACGCCTTCCTGGGCCTCAACCACTCCATGGCCCACAAGCTCGGCGCTTTCCATCACCTGCCTCACGGCCTCGCAAACGCCGTCATCCTGACCCGCGTCATGCGCTACAACGCCGCCGAGGCTCCCGTCAAGATGGGTACCTTCTCCCAGTATCCTTACCCCAACGCGCTGCACAACTACGCCGAGATGGCCAAGTACTGCGGCATCGAGGGCAAGGACGACAAGGAGGTCTTCGAGAACTTCATCACGAAGCTCGAGGAGCTCAAGGACTTCATCGGCGTCAAGAAGACCATCGCCGACTACGGTGTTGACGAGCAGTACTTCCTCGACACCCTCGACGAGATGACCGAGCAGGCATTCAACGACCAGTGCACCGGCGCTAACCCGCGCTACCCGCTCATGAGCGAGATCAAGGAGCTCTACCTGGACGCCTACTACGGCCGCGAGCCCCAGGACTACGCCGTCTGCTAGTTTTAGCACGGTTTTTAACGGCGGGGGTGCACGGGTGTTTCACACACCCCCGCCGTCGCTTCTATCGCATCGTTGAAAGGATGCAACCATGCTGCTACCCGATTCCAAGACCGAGCTCGTCCGCCGTGGCAACAAGGTCGTTTACGACCTGGGCGACAAGATCGTCAAGGTCTTTAACGAGACCAAGCCTGTCTCCGACGTGTTCAACGAGGCTTTGAATCTTGCCCGCATCAATGAGTGCGGCATCCGCAGCCCCAAGGCGCTCGAGGTTTCCCAGCTCGAGAACGCCAACGGCTGGGCGCTCGTGACCGAGAAGGTTCCGGGCACCACCCTTGCCGAGAAGATGACTGCCGAGCCCCAGCGCTTTGGTGAGTACCTCGAGATGTTCGTCGACCTCCAGATCGAGATCCACGGCTACACCTCCCCGCTGCTCAACCGTCAGCGCGACAAGTTCGCCCGCATGATCGACAGCCTTGATCAGCTCAATGCCACCACGCGCTACAACCTTCAGGAGCGTCTGGACGGCATGACTAAGGAGTTCAAGGTCTGCCACGGCGACTTCAACCCCTCCAACGTCATCGTCGGCGACGACGGCCAGCTCTATGTGTGCGACTGGGCACACGCTACCCAGGGCTCCCCTGCTGCCGACGTTGCCACCACCTACCTGCTCTTTGCCCTCAACAGCAAGGACCAGGCCGAGGCCTACCTGGAGCTCTACTGCGACCGCGCCGACATGCCCATGCAGGTCGTGCGTCAGTGGACGAGCATCGTCGCCGCTTCCGAGCTCGCTCGTAAGCGCAACGTGAACGATGAGTTCCTTAAGAACTGGATCGACGTCGTCGATTATCAGTAATATCTGAGCGATTTATTTCGCATCGGAGGCACAAGAAAACCCCGCAGCTCATATGGGCTGTGGGGTTTTCCTTTTAGCGATTGAGCACGCAGGCAAGGTAAAATGACGGCCCCGCATCTCCCCTATCTGGAGAAATGCGGGGCCGTCCCGTATATCGAACTACAAGCGAAATCGTCGATTAACGGCGAGCCGCCTTAACAAGCTCGGCAACCTTGGCGACGACCTCGTCGATCGCCACGTCCTCGCGCTCGCCCGTGGAACGGTCCTTGAGCTCAACGGTGCCATTCTTAAGGCCGCGCTTGCCCAAAACCACCTGATACGGGAAGCCCATGAGGTCGTTATCGGCAAACTTAAAGCCCGGACGCTCATCGCGATCGTCGACGACGACCTCGACACCCTCGGCACACAGGCCATCAACGATCTGCTCGCAGACGGTAGCGCACTCTTCCTTCTTGGGATCGAGCGGAATCACCGCGACCTCGTACGGGGCAACGGAGACCGGCCAGACGATGCCGTGCTCGTCGTTGTGCTGCTCCACGACGGCAGCAAGCGAGCGGGACACACCAACGCCGTAGCAACCCATGATAAGCGGCTTCTCCTTGCCGTCCTCATCCATAAAGGTGGCACCCATGGCCTCGGAATACTTGGTGCCCAGCTGGAAGACCTGGGAGACCTCGATACCGCGAGCAGCGGAGAGGGGCTTGCCGCAGTGTGGGCAAGGATCGCCGGCCACGACGGTGACCAGGTCGGCCCACTCGTCGACGGTAAAGTCACGCTCGGGGCAGGCACCGGTAAAGTGATAGTCGACCTCGTTGGCGCCGCAGGCCCACTGCTTGGACTCACGCAGGCTCTCGTCGCACACCAGGCGGATGCCCTCGGGCAAGTTAACCGGTCCGATAAAGCCCTTATGCAGACCGTAGGTCTGGAGCTCCTCGTCGGTCATCATGCGATAGCCCTTGCCAAAGACATGCTCGGCCTTGCAATCGTTGAGCTCGTGGTCGCCCGGGACAATGGCCACGACCGGCTTGCCCTCGGCGTCGATGAGCGCCAGCGACTTTCGCGTGCCGTTCTCGGGGAACCCAAAGAACTTAGCAACAGCCTCGATGGTGCCCATGCCCGGAGTCTCGACCTTGGTAAGCGTACCGTCGCCAGGACCCTCGGTCACGATGACCTTGGTGCTTGCAGCCTCATCGTCGGCGGCGAAGCCGCAATCATCGCAGTAGACGAGCGAAGCCTCGCCGGCGTCGGCCAAAGCCATGTACTCGACGGAGGTATCGCCACCGATCTCGCCGGAGTCGGCGACAACGGGCAGGGCCTTGATGTAGCAGCGCTCACAGATGTTGGCGTAGGCCTGCTTCATCTTGTCGTACTCCTCCTGCAGACTCTCCTGCGTGGCAGAGAAGCTGTAGGCGTCCTTCATGATGAACTCACGGCCGCGCATCAGGCCAAAGCGGGGACGGAACTCGTCGCGGAACTTATCCTGGATGTGGTACAGGTTGACGGGCAGCTGTTTGTAGGAGCGCAGCTCGTTGCGCACCAGGGCCGTGACGGTCTCCTCGTGCGTGGGGCCCAGGACGAACTCGCGACCATGACGGTCGTCAAAGCGCACAAGCTCCTTGCCATAGGCATCGATACGGCCGGACTCACGCCACAGCTCGGCATCGACCATGATAGGCATCATAAGCTCCTGGGCGCCGGCAGCATCCATCTCGTCGCGCACGATGTTCTCGATCTTGCGGATCGAGCGCCATGCGAGCGGCAGATAAGAATACAGACCGGCGGCCTCCTTGCGGATCATGCCGGCACGGAGCAGCAGGCGGTGGCTGGCGAGCTCAGCGTCCGCCGGATCCTCTTTAAGCGTCGGCGCATAGAGCTTAGACATATACATTGCTCGAGTCATTTATTTCTCCTCAATAAGTTTGTCGACCTCTGCCATAAGCGCGTCGACAATTTGGTCCTCAGCTACTTTACCAATGATCTGGCCATGCGAAAAGAGCAAGGCCTGACCACGTCCGCAAGCAACGCCCAGATCGGCATCAGAAGCCTCGCCGGGGCCATTAACGGCACATCCCATCACAGCGATCGAAAGCGACGCGGAGTAGTTCTTAAGCCGCTCGGTAACCTCCTCGGCAATGGGAATAAGGTTAACCTGGCAGCGGGCGCACGTGGGGCACGAGACAATCTCGGGGCCACGGCGACGCAGGCCCAACGACTGCAGAATACCCCAGACAACCGGCGGCTCCTCAACCGGATCAGCTGTGAGCGACACACGCATGGTGTCGCCAATGCCTTCGGAAAGCAAGATACCCAAGCCTACAGAGCTCTTGATGGTGCCCTGGAGCTTGGTACCGGCCTCCGTAACGCCCAGATGAAGCGGAACGTGTGGAATCTCACGCGACAGGGCTCGATAGGTATCGAGCGTCGTCTGTACGCTATGGGCCTTGGCGGAAAGCACAATGTTGGTAAACCCACGATCCTCAAAGTGCCGCACAAAGCGCTCGCTAGACATCACGAGCTTTTCGGGCTGCGTGAGGTCATCGCGCTCGGCGATATCCTGCTCAAGCGAGCCCGCGTTCACGCCAATGCGAATCGCGCACCCAGCGGCACCCGCAGCATCAATCACCGCGTCAACCTTGGCCCAATCGCCGATATTGCCGGGATTGATGCGAAGCTTGGCGGCACCAGCCTCGACGGCGCCGATGGCGAGTTTATGGTTAAAGTGAATATCGGCGACAATCGGCACCGGAGACTCGGCACAGATGGTGCGAAAACCCTCAAGCGCGGCCTCGGTGGGCACGCTCACGCGCACGATATCGCAGCCAGCCTGCGCCAACGCGCACACTTGCGCAAGCGTTGCCTGGGCATCAGCGGTATCGGTGCAGGTCATGGACTGAACCACGACCGGAGCGCCGCCACCGATCTGCACGCCGCCCACATGCACGGGGCACGTCAACTCGCGAGGCAAAGGATGGGATAAAGACAATCCAAACACTCCCCTACAGAATAAATCGAAGGATGTCGGAACGAAGCATATAGACAAACAGCAGCACAAAGAGCGCGATGCCCACATAGCTCACAATCGTCTGGACCTTGAGCGGAAGCTCGCGGCCAGCAATCTTTTGAATGATCTCGATGACCAGCTTGCCGCCATCGAGTGGTGGGATGGGCAGCAGGTTCATAAAGCCAAGCGAGAACGAAATGAGGGCGGCAAACGAAAGGAACGTGGCAGGGCCGGCAGCAGCAGCCTGTGAGGACATAACGCTAATGCCCACGATCGAAGAAGACTGATCGAGAATCTCCATCGTATGCTGCGGCTGGAGCAGGCGCATCACGCCCTCCGCTGTCTGCACGACATAGGAGAACGAAAGTCGAGCCGACGTGATGGGGTCTAAACGGACCACCTGCGTAGAGGCATACACACCTAGGCGCTCGTCCTCTTTGAGCGCAACCGCGGTCGAATGCTGCTTGCCGTCACGCTCGTACTCGATGGCGATATCGTCCTTACCGGCAGCCTTACCGATGGCATCGTAAACGTCCATCCAGGTAGAGCACGATACTCCGTCAACCGAAAGGATCGCGTCGCCGCCCTCGATACCCGCCTTGGCGGCAATAGACCCCTCGTCAACCTGACCGATCACGTTGGTATCCATCGGCACGGTGACACCCGCAATAGAGTAGATGCTCATAAGCAGCAAAAAGCCCGTCAGGATATTGACGAGAATGCCCGCGAGCAGCATAAAGGCGCGCTTGAGAAAGCCCTGGCCAAGATAGGTGTGCGAACGCTCTTGTGCAAGGAACTCGGCCTCGCCGCACGGCAGCTCCCACACATCGCCCTCGGTAGTCGCATGCTCTCGATCGAAACGGCGGCCGTCAAAGGTGGTGTAACCCGCCGCATCTCGTGGCAGCGTCTGATACTTGGTGGGATAGTAGCTCGGCGAGGGCTTCTCCCCTTCCTCATACCAAGGCGCGATAGAGCCCCAACCCAAGAGCAAGGCGCATGCCTCGAGCACATCCTCCTCGGAAAGCTCGAGCTCGACAGCAAGGTCGGCCACGGTCACGCGACCATGACGGTAGATAGCCGCGAGCACGCGATCGGCGCACGAGACATCGGTCGGATCCATACCGCAGATGGCAGCGTAGCCACCCAGCAGCAGCGGGGTCACGCCAAACTTGGTTCCAATGCGACGCGACGTGTAATGGATGTCAAAGCGGCACGGCAGGCCCAAAAAGAACTCGGTCACACGGACGCCGCAGGCACGCGCCGCCAAAAAGTGGCCGCCCTCGTGCAAAAACACGAGGACGGAAAGCATCAGCAGGCCCCAAAAGACCGATGAAAGAACGCTCAGAACAGTATCCATAAAACGAAAAAGCAATCCTTATGGGTTAGGAACGGGTTGCGGCGAGCGCCTGCGCAGCTTTTTCACGCGCCCACGCATCGATGTCGCGAAGCTGCTCAAACGAATCGACCGCCTGCATATCGTGGGCATCCATGCAGGATTCCACAATGCGATCGATATCGGTAAAGCTGCAGCCATCGTGCAGGAAGGCATCGACGGCGACCTCGTTGGCGGCATTGAGCACGCACGGCATGGTGCCACCCGTCTTGCCGGCACGCTCGGCCAGTGCCAGACAGCGGAAGGTATCCATGTCGGCAGCATCAAACGTGAGCTGTCCCAGCTCGCGGAAATCGATACGAGGCGCCGGGGTATCCCAACGCTCGGGATACGAGAACGCGAACTGGATGGGAATACGCATGTCGGAAGCACCGAGATGCGCCATCACGGAGCCGTCGGCAAACTCGACCATAGAGTGAATCTTGGACTGACGTTGCACGACCACGTTAATGAAATCGAGGTCGCAGTTAAACAGATGCATGGCCTCAATGCGCTCCAGACCCTTGTTCATGAGGGTGGCGGAGTCGATGGTGATCTTGGCACCCATGGCCCACGTGGGATGTGCGAGGGCATCGGCACGCGTCACGCGATTGAGCTCGTCGCGCGTGCGGCCAAAGAACGGACCGCCCGAGCAGGTGAGCCAAATACAATGAGCCTCGCGTGGGTTCTCCCCCAGATAGCACTGGTAGATGGCGGAGTGCTCAGAGTCAACTGGAATAAGCTGGCCCGGTTGCGCCAACGGCATAAGCAAGTCGCCACCGACGACGAGGGACTCCTTGTTGGCAAGGGCAAGACGCTTATTCGAGGTCAAGGCCGCATGGCTCGCTTCGAGCCCGGCAGCGCCCACAATGGCAACAAGCACACAGTCGACATCATCGCGACGTGCGAGCTCACAAACCGCCTGCGCACCAACACCGAGCTCCGTGCCCTCGGGCAGCTCCTGCAGCACGGCGTCCGCACCGTGGGCGGAGTCGGCCACGGCAACGGCCGGAACCGAGAACTCGCGGGCGGCGGCAACGAGCTCCGAGGTGCTGGAATTGACGGACAGCGCCGTTACCTGCAGTCGATCGGCATGCTGACGGCACACGTCGAGTGCCTGCGTGCCGATAGAGCCCGTACAACCCAGGATGGCAACACGAAGGCGTCCATCGGAGCCATACGTCGTCTGGAATGACATTACAGCACGCCCCCGATCATCAAAAGCAGCTGCGCGGTAATGCAGCCAAAGATAAGCGAGTCGCTACGGTCGAGCATGCCGCCATGGCCCGGGATAAGGTTGCCGGAATCCTTGACGCCCACGCCACGCTTGATGCGCGACTCAATGAGGTCGCCGATAACGCCCAGGATGGACACGACCAAGCCGCACAGCAGCGCATAGGGCAGGCTGAGTTTGTAGAAGTGCGTCGCCCACAGGATGAGCCAAATCAAAACCGAGCCCAGAATGCCGCCGACAAATCCCTCCCAGCTCTTTTTAGGAGAGATCTTGGGAACCATCTTGTGCTTGCCGATACGGCTGCCCACGATGTAGGCAAACGAATCGGAGACCCAAAGGGACGCGCAAACGCCCACCGAAAGCAAGGCGCCGGCAAAACCGGGCACGGCATCGCGCAGCAGCACGATAGCCGACAGCATAAAGCCAGTGTAGATGGGACCCATGAGCGTCACGGCCACATCAGAGATGCGGGTACGCGGCGACCAGACATACCAAATGCCCACAGCGAGCATCAGGGCAAAAAGCAGGGCATTCAGCAACATCGAATCGCCCAACGCCGACAGCGGAAAGAGTACGGCGGCAGCGATACCCATGCGCTCGTTAGCCATCTTGCCATCGAGCCTCGTCATACGGAAAAACTCATAGCAGCACAGACCGCTCATGACAGAAACAAAGATGGCCGTGGGCACGATACCCAAAACCAGGCACAGGATAAAGACAACGGCGTAAACGATACCGGCGGCGGCACGGGTGATAAAGCCCGCAAGCCACGAACCGGTGCCATTCTTCGCTGCGGGCGCTCCCGCAGCGACAGCCTTGCGCTCAGATGTCTTGGGAGCAGTTGCCTTGGGACGATCGGACACGATTAAGCCTCCTCGGTCTTGCTCAGACCACCAAACCTACGGTCACGGCCCTGATAGGCCAAAATGGCGTCGACAAGGCCCCAACGATCAAAGTCGGGCCAATAGGTATCGGTGACGTAGAATTCGGAATAAGCCACCTGCCACAGCAGATAGTTCGAAAGGCGCAGCTCACCAGAAGTGCGAATCACAAGCTCAGGATCGGGAAGGCCGGCGGTATAGAGG
>UROJ01000024.1 GCA_900549335.1 uncultured Collinsella sp. | reverse complement strand
GGGTGAAGAAGGTGCCCTGCTCGGCCATGAGGTCCATGGTGCGCTCATCGATATCGAAGCCGTGAATCAGCTGCTCGCAGCCAAAGCGAACGGAATCGTAGGCAGCGGCGTGGTTGTTGTAGCAGTGGCTCCACACGGGGATGCCGACCATCTTGGCCTCTTCGACCACGGCCTGAATCTCCTCGGAGCAGTAGTGCTGGTCGCGGCCGGAGTCCCAGCGCCAGATGCCGCCACCGGTAGCCCAGATCTTGATGGCATCGGGGTTCTCGCGCAGGCGACGACGGACGGCCTTGCGCAGATCCCAAGGACCGTCGACCTGATCGCCCCAGGGGTGCGATTCCTTGTTGAGCTCCTGGCTGCAGTGGTGGGAGTCGCCGTGGCCGGCAACGCGGCAGAAGCCAAGGCCGGTGGCCAGAACGCGCGGGCCCTTGAAGACGCCCTTGTCGATGCAGTCACGGATCTGGATACCAAAGCGGCCGATCTCGCAGACGGTGGTGAGGCCGTGGGTGAGGCAGTCATAGGCCTGCTTGACGGCGACGGCCTGCTTCTCGAGGAGCGGCTGCATGACCCAGTCGGTGTCATCGTCGGTCAAGTTGCCCGAGAAGTGCAGGTGGGTGTCGATCAGGCCGGGAAGGACAGTCTTGCCGGCGGCGTCGATAACCTCAACGCCCTCGGGAAGGTCCTGCATGGCGCCGGCGTACTCGATCTTGCCGTTGTCGTCGACGAGAACGAGGGAGTTCTCGACCGGCTCGGCACCGGTACCGTCGATGAGCTTACCGCCAACGATTGCATACTTAGTGGACATGGTTCCTCCTTATGGATCCATATAGTGGGCGAGGCCGTGTTGGGTTAAGGCCTCACAAAGCTACCCAAGTGGCGCCGGGTTCGGTGCGCGGAAGAGAGGATTCCGCGCACCCGATCCGCCCCGGCTAGGCGTTACTTTTTGCGGGAATTGGTGAAAGCCATGAGGGCCAGGCCAATAGCCAACCAGCCGATCACGATGCTCCACTCCACCATGTTGAGGGAGGCGGGAGAGAACGGAATCACAAGCAGGCCGATGATGATGGCACAGGCAGCGATAGCGAGGCCGATGCCAAACTTGCCGCCGGGCACCTCGTAGGGACGAGGCAGGTCGGGCTCGGTGAAGCGCATGCGCAGGCAAGCGAGGGCGACCATGCCGCAGGAGAAGATGAAGGCGAGAGCCGACACGTTGGTCAGAGGGATGAGCATGTTCTTGCCCAGGAACGGACCGACGACGGTGATGACGCCCAAGACGACGCAGGCAAGCTTGGGAGCACCGGACTTGGGGTCGACCTCGGCGAATTTCTCGGGCAGCTGGCCCTTGCGGCCCATGGCGAGCATGATGCGGCTCGTGGCGCCGTAGAAGGAGTTCATCGGGCCCATGGGTCCAAGCGTGGCGATGACGAGCATGGCCAGGTACAGAAGCATGTTGATGCCCTTGAGGCAGGCAAGCGCGGGAACCGGGCTCTTAACAAACTCATGCCAGTCGAGGATGGTGCCGAACGAGTAGATGCAGACCATGTAGAAGCCGCCGGCGGCCAGCAGGGCCAGGGAGATAATTTTGCCGAACTTGTTCCAGTTGAGGCCCTCGGCTGCTTCCTCAGCCTGCTGAGGAATGGTGTCGAAACCGGCGTAGAAGAACGGAGTCAGAACCAGGACCGACACGATGCCGGCGAACAGGCTGGTGCTCTCGGTAGCGGCCTTGCCGCCGCCAGCGCCGGCGACCTGGGAGAACACGGGCATGGCGTTGTCCGGCGAGCCGGTGAACAGCGAGACGCCCATGGCGAGCAGCATGCCGCAGAGCAGGGCCTTGGTCAGGAAGGCCTGGAGTTTGGCGGCCGAGCTGGCACCACGGAAGTTGAGGAAGATGACGTAGACTGCAAAGCCGAGCGCGATCAGCGTCGGGAACAGGTAGACGTCGGCCCCCAGGATGGTGTAGAGCTTGACGGCGCGCAGCCACTCAAGGCCGGGCAGGCTGCCGAACATCTCGGACACGAGGGTCGAAATAGCGATGGCCTCCCACGGGCACAGGATGCCGTTGCCCAGGGCCAAAAGCCATCCGGTGATGTAGCTCAGTGTACGGCCAAAGCTACGATCGACATACTCGACGATGCCGCCCGAGATGGGGATAGCAGCCGTGAGCTCACCGAAAACAGCTCCGACGGGCACGAGGAAGATTGCACCCAAGAGGAATGCGATCATAGCGGGAACGGGACCGCCGCCCACGACCATCCAGTCACCGACCTGCAGAACCCAACCGGTACCGATGATGGCACCGAAACCGATGGTGAAGAAGTTCCAGAGCGAGAGCGTTTTCTTCATGCCGCCGTTATCCTCGACTGCAACCTCTGCGTTCTTGTCCGCCATTGTTCCCCTCCTTTCCTTTTTGACGCCCCTTGACGTCACCCCTTGCGCGGTCTGTTTTGCCGCGCGCTTTTATTTCGTGGCTTTAAGATACGGCCTTGGCACAGCAGCGCCGCTTGTAGCTCGACCGAAGGCAGAACTGCAAAACGAGCGGCGCCGTTTTTGGGACGAACGGCGGGAGACGTCATTCGTCTTGGACGCTTTCATCTTGTCTGCTTTTGAAGACCTGTTGCCGTGACGCTTGGCGCGCGGCGCGGCAACGTTCATACCATTTGTCAGGCTTTTGGCGCACATACCCATGTGCCGTGCCTCTTTTTATGTAGGATAGACAAGTTACACATGAGGCAAGGTGATTCGAATGGCATACGGATACAATGACGGCGACCAACGGCCACAAAGCGTGCGCCTTGCCGGCCGCACCACGCCAACGCCCAGAAGCACCTCCGACAACGACAACCCGCAGCGCCCCCAAGAGCAGCCCGGGGCTTCTTCGCGGCAGCAAAGCCGTACCGTGCAGCAGTCAGACCGCGTGAGTACGAGCACATGCCAACGCCAGACCGACACATCGCAGCCACGCCGCTACGATCGCCGTACGACCGACTACTACGTTAAGCGCTCCTTTTCGCGACCTCAACGCGATCGCGGCAATTCCGCCCCTCACCCCGCGTCGCACGCCACAAGCCACGCGCTTCCGGCCCGCCGCCTACGCCTTACGCTTTGCTCCATCGCCGCCTGCCTCGTCTTTGTGTTTTTGGGATCCTGTATCTCCCACGGATCAGCCGGTCTTGAGCCCACTGCCGAGGACAGGCTGCTTAAAGCTCCCGTCGCGCCCGGTTACTCCTTTGCGTTCTCGACCCCACGCTCGCAATGGCAGGCCGGCACCATGCCCCACATCTACCAAATTGACCCCGCATGGTCGGAGCTGCCCTATGCCGGTGGCACTATTCGCGAAAACGCTTGCGGTCCTACCTGCCTCACCATGGTCTATATCTTTAAGACCGGCCATACCGATAAGACGCCGGTCGATATATGCGCACTGGCCGAAGCCGGCAACTACGCCCCCACTGGTGCCACCGAGTGGTCGTTTATGACAGGCGGTGCGTGGCAGCTGGGGCTCAACGGAACACAGCTCTATAACGATCGCGAATCTATTACCCAAGCACTTCGCTCGGGTACGCCCGTCATCGCCGCAGTGCGCCCCGGTACGTTTACCAACGTAGGCCACTACATCGTGCTCTACGGCATCGACGATGCCAACCAGATTGGCGTCTACGACCCCAACTCGGCCAGCCGCAGCGCCCGCCGCTGGGGCGTCGTAGAGGTCCTCAACGAAGTCGAAGCCATGTGGGCCTACTACTAGTCATTTAAGAACGTCCCCAATGACTAGGTGAATAGCAAAAGCCCCGCAGCCGGAGCGGACTGCGGGGCTCATGAAGAGAGGCTAGTTTGTGGGCGCCTTGCCTGGCGCCCACGAGAGAGGCAACAGAGTAGAGACTACTCGTGGATGCGGGTACCGGAGAGGCCGGCCATGGTCTCGGCGGCCTTGTCCAGGGCGCCGATGATGCAGGTGCGACCCTTGCGGGAACGGGCGAACTTGATGGCAGCGCGGACCTTGGGCTCCATGGAACCCTTGCCGAACTGGCCCTCGTCGGCCAGGCGCTCGGCCTCGTCGGCGGTGATGTCCTCGAGCTCCTCCTGGTTGGGCTTGCCAAAGTTGATGGCGACATGCTCAACGGCGGTCAGCAGGAACAGAACGTCGGCGTCGCAGTCCTCGGCCAGCAGCTCGCCGCCCAGGTCCTTGTCGATGACGGCGGGAACGCCCTTGTAGCAGCCCTTGTTCTCGTAGTCGCGGACGACGGGGATGCCGCCGCCACCGCAGGCGATGACGATGAACTCGTTGTCGAGCAGGTTGAGGATGGAGTCAGCCTCGACGATCTTCTTGGGATCGGGGGAAGCGACGACGCGACGCCAGCCGCGGCCGGAATCCTCGACGAAGACCTTGGAGGGATCCTCGGCCATGAACTCCTTGGCCTGCTCCTCGGTGTAGAAGGGGCCGATCGGCTTGGTCGGGTTCTTGAACGCGGGATCATCCGGATCGCACTCGATCTGGGTGACGACGGTGGCGGCGTGCCAACGCTTATAGCGCTTGTGCATCTCGCGGCCGATGCCCTGCTGTAGGTGATAACCAATGTAGCCCTGGGACATGGCGCCGCACTCGGGCAGCGGCATCTCGGGGGTACCGATGGCATCGTGGGCAGCGGCGAAGGCGTTCTGGATCATGCCGACCTGCGGGCCGTTGCCGTGGGTGATGATGATCTCATTGCCCTGCTCGATGAGACCGAGGAGAGCGTGGGCGGTGTTGCTCACGGCCTCGATCTGCTCGACGGGGTTGTTGCCGAGGGCGTTGCCGCCAAGGGCGACGACAATACGATCGGGCTTGCCAAGAGGCTTAGACATTGCTGGAATCCTTTCTGTAAAAGGCCTACAACCCATTAATAACCCGCGTCCGTGCGATACGCGAGTTTATTAAGGTTTATATTCTCTTTATCGCTCATTTTATTCATTTTGAAAATAGCGGAACGGTGAACGGTCGTTTTTATCCGCTCAGCGTACAGAACCCCAGCTCAAGCATATCTACGCCATTTACGTGCAACTTTATTTTAATAGAGCAGGGATTAGACCAGATTATGCAAACTATATCTTTGCTAAACACAAAACAGGCAGCGCAATATCTTACTCGCACTATACGAGATTCTATGCACTTATAAGTCGAGTATGCACCCCTGCAAAAACAAGGGGCTTTTCATCCAGCAAAAGGAATAAAGAAGGGCTCCGAAAAGACGGCAGCAACCCTGTCCTCCCCCGCGTCCCAAAGTGGCGCGAGGTTTCGCGGCAAAGCCGCGAAACAGCGAAGGGAACGGAATACCCGGCCAACTACGTCCTTCATCCGCCCACACAATCCGAGGACGTAGTCGTAGCAGGATCTGAGGGCTAACCTTCGCGGGCACTCCGCAGGACGAAAGAACCCCCGCCGCACGTAGTGCGCAGCGGGGGTTCTTTCATGTCCGAGGACGTCCGCGAAGGTTAGCCCTCAGATCCTGCGGTGGGAGACCTAGGCCTCGTTGTACACCGTCTTGAGCTTCAGCAGGTGCTGATAGCGGTCCATGGCGGCCTGCTCATTCTCCTTGAAGAGCTCCTCGGCGCGCTCGGGGAAGGAACGCGTCAGCGAAGCGTAACGGGCCTCGTTCATCAGGAACTCCTGATAACCGCCCGCGGGCTCCTTGGAATCGAGCGAGAACTTCTTGCCGGCAGCAGCCTCGGGGTTGAAGCGGAAGAGGTTCCAGTAACCGCACTCGACAGCCTTCTTCATCTCGGCCTGGCAGTTCTGCATGCCACCCTTCTTGATGGAGTGCATCTCGCAGGGGCTGTAGCCGATGATGAGGGACGGACCGTCGTAGGCCTCGGCCTCGTGGATGGCCTTGAGGGTCTGAGCCGGGTTGGCGCCCATGGCGACCTGCGCCACGTAGACGTAGCCGTAGCTCATGGCGATCTCGGCCAGGGACTTCTTCTTGGTCACCTTACCGGCAGCGGCGAACTGAGCGACCTGACCCAGGTTCGAGGCCTTGGAGGCCTGACCGCCGGTGTTGGAGTAGACCTCGGTGTCGAAGACGAAGACGTTGACGTTGTGGCCGGAAGCCAGGACGTGGTCCAGGCCACCGAAGCCGATGTCGTAGGCCCAGCCGTCGCCGCCGAAGATCCAGAAGGACTTCTTGGTGAGGTAAGCCTTGTCGGCGAGGATCGCCTTGGAGGCGTCGCAGCCGCACTTCTCGAGCTCGGCAACGTAGGCGGCGGCAGCGGTCTTAGAGGCCTCGGCGTCGTTGACGGAGTCGATCCAAGCCTGACCGGCGGCCTTGAGCTCGTCGGACGGACCATCGGCAGCGATGATGTCCTGGGTAGCGGCGATCAGCTTCTTCTGGACGGCCTCATAACCGACGGCCATGCCCAGACCGTGCTCGGCATTGTCCTCGAACAGGGAGTTGTTCCACGCCGGGCCGTGACCGTCCTTGTCCTTGCAGTAAGGAGCGGTGGCAGCGGGGTTGCCCCAAATGGAGGAGCAGCCGGTGGCGTTGGAAATGAACATGCGGTCGCCGGCGACCTGGGTCACCAGACGTGCATAGGCGGTCTCGGCGCAGCCGGCGCAGGAGCCGGAGAACTCCAGGTAGGGCTGCTTAAACTGGCTGCCCTTGACGTTGGCCGCGATGAGCTCCTTCTTCTCGGAGACGTTCTCGACCATGTAGTCCCAAACGGGCTGCTGGTCCATCTCCTGCTCGGTGGGAACCATCTCGAGGGCGCCCTTGGGGCAAACCTTGACGCAGTTGGTGCAACCCATGCAGTCGAGCGGGGACACAGCCATGGTGAACTTCATGCCCTTGGCCTTGGGGCCCATGGCGTCGAGCGTGCGGGTAGCCTCGGGCGCGGCGGCAGCCTCGTCCTCGGTCATCGCGAACGGACGGATGGTGGCATGCGGACACACATAGGCGCACTGGTTGCACTGGATGCACTTGGTCTCGTCCCAGTGGGGAACGACCACGGCGACGCCGCGCTTCTCGTATGCGGAGGCGCCCAGCTCAAACTGGCCGTCGGCGCAATCGACGAAGGCGGAAACAGGCAGGCTGTCGCCGTCCATGCGATCGATGGGCTCGAGCAGGTTCTTGACCTGCTGGGCGATAGCGGACTTGGTCTCCTCGGAGAGCTCGACGGGAGCGGCATCCTCGGCGGTAGCCCAGTCGGCCGGAACCTCGAACTTACGGAAGGCGGTAGCGCCGGCATCGATGGCCTTGTGGTTGGCGTCGACGATAGCCTGGCCCTTCTTCATGTAGGACTTGGTAGCCGCGTCCTTCATGTACTGCAGGGCGTCCTCGGCGGGCAGGACCTTGGCCAGCGCGAAGAAGGCGGACTGGAGCACCGTGTTGGTGCGCTTGCCCATGCCGACCTTAGCGGCCAGGTCGATAGCGTCGATCAGGTAGACGTTGACGTTGTTGTTCGCGATGTAGCGCTTGGCCACGGCGGGCATGTGCTCGGCGAACTCCTCGTCGCTCCACTGGCAGTTGACCAGGAAGGTGCCGCCCGGCTTGACGTCGCGGACCATCTTGAAGCCCTTAACGATGTAGCTGGGGTTATGGCAGGCGACAAAGTCGGCCTTGGTCACGTAGTACGGCGAGCGAATCGGGGAATCACCGAAGCGCAGGTGCGAGACGGTGACGCCGCCGGTCTTCTTGGAGTCGTACTGGAAGTAGGCCTGGACGTACTTGTCGGTGTGGTCGCCGATGATCTTGATCGAGTTCTTGTTGGCGCCGACGGTACCGTCGCCACCCAGACCCCAGAACTTGCACTCGATGGTGCCGGGGGCTGCGGTGTTGGGCGCATCCTCGGCCTCGGGCAGGCTCAGGTTGGTCACGTCATCGACAATGCCGATGGTGAACTCGCGCTTGGGCTCGTCCTTCTTGAGCTCCTCGAAGACAGCGAACGCGGACGCGGGAGGCGTGTCCTTGCTGCCCAGGCCATAACGACCGCCGACGACCTTGATGCCCGTCTTGCCGGCCTCGTAGAGAGCGGAGACGACGTCCTGGTAGAGCGGCTCGCCGATGGAACCCGGCTCCTTGGTACGGTCCATGACGGCAATCTTCTTGACGGTCTCGGGGAGAACGTCGACAAAGTGCTTGATGGAGAAAGGACGGAACAGGCGAACCTTGACCAGGCCGACCTTCTCGCCGTGAGCGTTGAGGTAGTCGATGACTTCCTCGAGCACATCGCAGAAGGAGCCCATGCACACGACGACGCGATCGGCATCGGGAGCGCCGTAGTAGTTGAACAGGCCGTAATCGGTGCCGAGCTTCTCGTTGATCTTCTTCATGTAGCCCTCGACGACGGCGGGAAGCTCGTCGTAGACCTTGTTGCAGGCCTCGCGGTTCTGGAAGAAGATGTCGCCGTTCTCGTGGCTGCCGCGGGTGTGCGGGTGCTCAGGGTTGAGCGCGTGGTCGCGGAAAGCCTGGACGGCGTCCATGTCGCACATCTCGGCAAGATCCTTGTAGTCCCACATGGCGACCTTCTGGATCTCGTGGCTGGTGCGGAAGCCGTCGAAGAAGTTAAGGAACGGGGTCTTACCCTCGATGGCGGCAAGGTGAGCCACCGGCGAGAGGTCCATGACCTCCTGGACGTTGCCCTCGGCGAGCATGGCGAAACCGGTCTGGCGGCAGGCCATGACGTCGGAGTGATCGCCAAAGATGTTCAGGGCGTGGGAAGCGACGCAACGCGCAGAGACGTGGAAGACGCCCGGGAGCTGCTCACCCGCGATCTTGTACATGTTCGGGATCATCAGGAGCAGGCCCTGAGAAGCCGTGTAGGTGGTGGTCAGAGCACCGGCACCCAGCGAACCGTGAACGGTACCGGCTGCACCTGCCTCGGACTCCATCTCGACGACCTTGACCGGGGTGCCGAAGATGTTCTTGCGACCCTGGGCCGCCCACTGGTCGACATGGTCGGCCATCGGGCTGGACGGCGTAATGGGATAGATTCCCGCTACCTCGGTGTACGCATACGAAACATATGCGGCCGCCTCGTTGCCGTCCATAGACTTAAACTTACGCGCCATATACCCCTCTCCTCTCATATAGGTATACAGGCCCCGGCGATCGCCGGGATGTTGGCGTGATGGGATTTTCGCTGTTGCTTCCAATCATCTGGCAGGCAGGCTCAGCAGCAGGTACATGGCGTGGAGAGAAGGCATGCCGAGGCGAGGAGGGCTGCACGCGCTCCACAAGCCCAGCTACCCGTCTTGCACATGACCGAGCGCCGCAAAGGCCGCATGCCGGATGCTCCCGGGCACGCCCCGGCGATGGGAAGCGCCCGCAACGGAAATCCGCATGCGGGTTTATTGTACCCCGCCGTCAAGTGTAATTTCGGCAAATATAGGCGGGCGGTAAAGGTTTACCCCGACTGACCGCCAAGGGGCGAAATGGCCCCTCGTCCCAAGCGGCCGGCCCTGGCGCGCCAAGGAGTGTCCCCAAGTGCCGGCAGAAAAGGAACGTCCCTAACTGCCGGCTAGAGGGCACCGAAGAGGATGGCGTAGGTAGTGGATTCGCCGAGCTTGAGCTCGTCGCCGGGATTGAGTTGGGCGGAACGGCCGGGCTCGACCTGAATGCAGACGCGCGTGGCCCCGTTTACCACCACGGTTCCGTTGGTGGACGACAAGTCCTCGACGTGCCAGATATTTTGAGCATCGCACCAGATATGGGCATGGCGGGCCGAGACATCGTCGCCGACGTCGGTGATGTCGCCCTCCCCCGTTGCCAGCGCGCCGATCTCGACGCCTTCCTCACTCGGCTGAATCCAGCGCGGGGCGCTCACCACGTAGCCGTTTTGCACGCGCAGCAGTCCCAGCGGATGCGCCGGCGCGACCTCGTGCTCGCCCGCGACCGAAGATGTGCTCAGCGAGCGCGGCGTCGACGTGGCGCCGCCACAGGTCGCATGAACGCGGCGGCTCGCCCGACTTGGAACCAAGGCGGGCGTGAGAGCAAACGGCATAGGGAACGAATCTTGCGGATGTACTCCTCGACGTCAGGCAGGTAAGCCCCACGAAGTCGCCGGGGAGGCCCAAGCAGCCCGGCACCACTTCCAGATTCTGACCAGGGCGAGTCGTTCGCCGATAGCTGAAGGCTCGCTCCCACCCAAAAAGGGGAGATTCGCGTTGTTCCCCAATCGCTCTCGCATCTTTCATTTTGCTCGAGGTGGGCTATAAAAAACTTTCCTGGTGAAAGGCGGTGATTGGTTTCCTTTCTTTCTAGATGAGCGCGCCTGTAATCTGTTTTCATCCTAAATCAAGTTAAGATCGGACCTTCCAGAGGCAAGTCGACTCAAACTGCGAGGCTCCATGCTGGAATAAAGAGCGCTGTCGAAGTGCCAACAACGCAAAGCTTGCCAGTCTCAAATAGAACCTTTTGGGAGTCCGATTGAGCCGCACGCCGAATCCCCGCTGGTGGTTTTTTATAGCTGCGTAACAATAAACAAGGTTAGTGCCAGTCCAGCATGAAATTGAGGAACGTATGCATTTTTTCTCAGTAAGTGATCGTCGTTACTGCTTCGATGAGGTCACTCGCAATTGCTTTCAGGTTGACCAAGCATCAGAAGATGCGCTTCGCGTATTTGAAGCATCGGGAAGAACGGTCAACTCGAAGTTGCTAACGAAGTCACTTGCTGCGAAAGGCTACGACCAAACGACCATAGCAGAACTTGAAGACGACATTGATGAATATCAACGATTGTCTGAGCGGACTATCTCAACAAAAGACACGCCTCGAAAACTTAGATCCATCGAACTCCACGTTTCACATGCATGCAACCTTGGTTGTAGTTACTGTTTTGCCGGTAAAGGAGATTATGGGACGTCTCCTCTGCTGATGACAGACGAGATGGCCTTCAAGGCGGTCGACTACCTCGTCGCAAGTTCATCGGAAAACGAAACGCTTACGATCGTCTTTTTTGGTGGGGAACCCATGATTAACGAGCCGCTGATATGGAAAACGGTCGACTATTCAAAAAGAATATACCCCAATAGAAACTTTACCTATTCTATTA
>UROJ01000023.1 GCA_900549335.1 uncultured Collinsella sp. | reverse complement strand
CGCGTTGGGTGGTTTCGCCCTACTTTGTCGGCTATCGTTTGGCCCAGGTCAATGCTGAGACCACGCTCGATGTCGATGCGGAGCGACTCCGCGCACATCTGGAGGCGCTCGCATCGTAAAGTGAGCGCCCGCACACTGCGGACGGTTTAGCGCGCCATTGCATCGCGGCCGGCCTCGACACGCTTGCGCTGAGCGGCGCGCTCCTCGCCGGTCAGACGCTCAAAGAGGTGCCCGATAAGCGAGGCGAGCACCTGCTGAAACAACGTTCCGCACATGACGGGAAACACGACTTCGCCCGGAAAGTATTGCGTGGCGATGACGGCGCCCGAAGAGATGTTACGCATGCCGCAGGTAAAGCACATGGTAGTCGTCTCGCTATATGGCAGATGCAGCGCACGGGCGACCAGAAAACCGACGACAAAGCCGCTGATGGCGAAGGTCAAAATAAAGAGAGCGACTTCCAGGCGCACCGCGTTCATGTGCAGCACGTATTCGCTCATGGCGGTGGAGTTGGAGGCGATAACGCCCATCATCATGAACTTGCAGGCGGGCGAGAGCGCGGGGGAGAGCTTCTCGTGTCCCCATCCACGCGTGAGCTCGTTGATCATGATGCCGAGCACGGCGGGGATGGCGATCATAAAGGCCATGTCCTGCATCATGCTCGGCACATCGATCGAGACGGTGGCACCCAGCAAGAGCTTCAGCGTGAGCGGAATCGTCACAGGCGAGATAACCGAGGACGTCAGGATAATGGTGAGCGCGAGCGGGCCGTTGCCGCCGAACATGCTAATCCACATAAAGGCAGTGACCGCCACGGGTACGCTGTACTCGAGCACGATGCCGCAGACAAGGTTGGGATTGGAGCCAAAGAACAGCGATCCCATGGCATAGGCTGCTATGGGAATGAGCACCGCCGAGACGAGCAGCGCCAAAATCAGGTGCAGCGGACGGCGGAACACCTCAGCTATCTGGTGGAAGGTGTTGCTGAGCGCACCTTGGAACGTCATAAAGGCGAAGAGGGCGGGAACGATGGGTTTGAGTACGCCGATCTGATGGGGAAAGAGCACGCCGAGCGCCACGCAAATCGGAACGATGACCTGCATATGCCCCGCGAGGAACTTTCCCAGTCCAGCCCATTGCTTCATATGCCCCGTGACTCCCTTTATCCGCGAACTCGTTTGTATGGATATGCTAGACGCTCGTATGTGTCTGTGCGGCTGAAACGCTCGATTATTTCGAGGGTATTACCGTCATCGTTTACCGAAACCGCGGCGCGCTGCGAGGTTCTGCGTCCGTGCCGCACGGTATAATAAATCCGTTCAACAGATCTGCCTGCCGAAGCGGGCATACACAGAGGACTCATCGCTATGAACCGTGAGAGGTATCGCGGCGACCTGCCCCTATCGGGGGTGGGCGCCTATGTCATCGCTTAAGACGACGCATCGCTGGGCGGTCGCTCAGCAAAACCCCGGGCTCGAAAAGGAGCTTTCGGCTGGTCTGGGCATTCCCGGACTGGTGGCGCGCATTATGGTCGCGCACGGCATCGGCTCCATCAAAGAGGGCCAATTGTTTTTGACGCCTTCGCTCGATCGCGACTGGGCCGACCCACTCATTATCCCGGGCATGTCGGTCGTTGCCGACCGCGTCGAGCGTGCTATTCGCAACCACGAGCACATTGCAGTCTTTGGCGATTTTGACGTTGACGGCATTACGTCGACCTGCCTGTTGACCGAGGCACTGCGCACGTTTGGCGCCGATGTCACGCCGTTTATTCCGCATCGCTTTGATGAGGGCTACGGTCTTTCGCGCGCGGCACTCGACCGCGTTAACGAGCTCGCTCGCCCCCAGCTGATCGTGACCGTCGATAACGGCATTGCCGCCAAGGAAGAGGTTTCCTATCTGGAGAGCCTGGGGATCGATTTGGTGGTCACGGACCATCACGAGCCCTCCGACCAGGTGCCGCAGGGTATGCCCCTGACCGACCCCAAGCTCGAGGACGAGGGCCCCTCGCGCGAGCTTGCCGGTGCTGGTGTGGCGCTCAAGCTGGTGCAAGTCCTAGGTGAGCGCCTGGGCAAGCCGTCGTATTGGCGTTCGCTAATCGAGGTCGCGGCGCTGGGCACCGTGTCCGATATGATGCCGCTCACGCCCGAGAACCGCGCGCTGGTTGCCGAGGGCATCCAGCAGATGCGCGTAACCGCTCGCCCCGGCTATATCGCGCTTGCCGCGCTTGCCAAGGCGGACCTTTCGAGCATTACGGCGGATGGCCTGTCATTCTCGCTCATTCCCCGCTTAAACGCTGCCGGCCGCATGGCCGATCCCAAGCTGGCGCTCGACCTGCTGCTTGCCCGCAATCCCATCGAAGCAAGCGCGCTGGCGGCTGAGCTCGAGGAAATCAACCGCCAGCGCCGTGAGATCGAGGCGGAGCTCACGCGCGATGCCATGGCAAAGGTCGAGGAGACCTATGACGGCGGACGCGCGATCGTCGTGGGCGGCGAAGGCTGGCACGAGGGTGTCAAGGGCATCGTGGCAAGCCGTCTGACCAACCGCTATCACGTGCCGGCGCTGCTGTTCTCGATCGAGGACGGTATCGCGCGCGGCTCTGGTCGCTCGGTGGGCAAAGTTAACCTGTTTGACGCCGTCGAGCGCTGTTCCGACCTGCTGATTCGTCGCGGCGGACATGCCGGTGCGGTGGGTGTGACCATCGAGGCATCCAAGCTCGATGAATTCCGTCGTCGCCTTTCCGCCGTGCTATCGGAGATTCCCGCCGAGGACTTTGAAGACATCGACGAGGTTGCCGCCACGGTCGACCTTTCCGAGCTGAATATCGAGACTATAGAGCAGATTTCCCGTCTTGAGCCGTTTGGCCAGGGCAACAAGGTGCCGCTGCTGGCCGCCGAGGGCGTGACGATGTGCGATCGCGCCGTGGTGGGCAAAACCGGCGAGCACATGCGCTTTGTGGCGACCGATGGTGCCGCGAGCGTGCCGGCCATTATGTTCCGCGTGCCGCAAATCGATAGGCTCATCAATTGCGACAGCGCCGTCGACTTGGTGTTCGAGGCCGTGGCCGAGCATTGGCAGGGACGTGTGAAGCCCAAGCTCATGATCAAAGATGTCTTGGTGCGCGATACCACGGCGTCCAATATCGACGATCCGGCATGTGAACTTCGCCGCGGCGTGCAACCGGCGGATTCTGGCCTGCGCCTGGAGTCGCGTAAACGCGAGACGCTCGCCCAGCTTTCTTATGCTGAGCTCACGCGCTCGCTTATCCATAGCTTTATCGGCTCGAACCAGCCGCACCGCGCGCAGGTCGAGGCGCTCGATGCCCTGGCCGATCACCAAAGTGTTCTGGCCGTTATGGGAACGGGGCGCGGCAAGTCGCTCATCTTCCATGTACATGCTGCGCGCGAGGCTGTCCTTCGCGGACGTGCGAGCATCTTTGTCTATCCGCTGCGCGCGCTTGTTGCCGACCAGGCCTATCACCTCTCGTCGACGATGGCAGCGCTTGGCATTGGCGTTGGCGTGCTGACCGGCGAGACCGTGGAGGCCGCACGCGATGATGTGTTCGCCGGCCTAGCTTCGGGCCGCACCGGTATCGTGCTCACGACGCCCGAGTTCCTATCTATCCACCGTGACCGCTTCGCGCGTTCGGGCCGCATCGGCTTTGTCGTTATCGATGAGGCGCACCACGCCGGCCTTGCCAAGGGCGGCGACCGCAGCGCCTATCTCGACATGCCCGATATCCTCAAAGCCCTGGGCGACCCGGTTGTTATGGCTGCGACGGCCACCGCGACGGCTCCGGTCGTGGCCGAGCTTGCCCGCATGCTGCCGATTACTCGCACGGTGGTCGACGAGACGGTGCGCGAGAACCTGCAGCTCGAGGACGACCGCGACCTTGCGAGCCGCGAGAACCGTTTGGTGTCGATCGTGGCGACGGGGGAGAAGACCGTCATTTACGTCAATTCGCGCGACCAGTCCGTGGCGCTCGCCAAGACGTTGCGCAAGCGTGTGCCCGATTGCGCAACCCATATCGCGTTCTATAACGCGGGGCTTGCGCGCTCCGATCGCCGCCGCGTGGAGGAAGCATTCCGAGACGGAAGCCTCAGCTGCATCGTCTCGACCTCTGCCTTTGGCGAGGGTGTCAATCTGCCCGATATCCGCCATGTCGTGCTGTACCACATGCCGTTTGGCGCCATTGAGTTCAACCAGATGAGCGGGCGTGCCGGTCGTGACGGACAGCCCGCCGTGATCCACCTGCTCTATTCGTCGCGCGACGCCCGCATCAACGAGCGCCTGCTCGACTGCTACGCACCCGAGCGCGACGAACTCGTCACACTCTATCGTGCGTTGCAGACCATGTGGCGCTCCAACCGCGGTAAGACCGGGGATGATTCATTCTGCGCAAGCGATATCGACATCGCGCAGATGTGCCTTGCCATCGATGCTCGCACGCCGGTCGACGAGCGCTCGGTGGAAAGTGGCCTGGGAATCTTCGAAGAGCTTGGTTTCTGTCGCGTTTCGGGGTTTGACGACACCCGTCGCATCGCGATGGCCGAAAACCCCGGCCGTGTGCAATTGAGCAGGTCAATTCGCTATTTGGAGGGCTTGCGCTCGCGCATGGAGTTCTCGGCTTTCCGGAGTTGGGCGCTCGATTCGTGCGCTTCTGATATGCTAGCCAAAGTTAACCGCCCGATCGTACCGCGGGCCTAGGGGAAGGGGACCTCGATGGATGCCGCAGCCCGTACCGCCCATGATTCCACCCTCCAGCCGTTCTCGGAGATGGAGCACTATAAGCATGCCGATGAGCTGCCGCCCGAGATTATGGCGGACAGCTACGACAAACTGGAGCGCCTGTGCCTCAAATATATGAATGAGGACGACTTTTCTAAGGTGGAGCAGGCCTATTGCTTTGCTGCCGAGAAGCACTGCAACCAAAAGCGCCGCTCGGGTGAGATGTACATCAACCATCCCGTCGAGGTGGCCATCATTTTGGCCGATCTCAAGATGGACTGTGACGTGGTGTGCGCCGCGCTGCTGCACGATACCGTCGAGGATACCGAGACCTCGCTTGCCGATGTTTCCGGCCTGTTTGGCGATACGGTGGCCGAGCTCGTCGATGGCGTGACCAAGCTCACCAACATCGAAGTCGACAGCATGGACGAGAAGCAGGCCCTCACGCTGCGCAAGATGTTCCTCGCCATGTCCAAGGACATCCGCGTCATTATCGTTAAGCTTGCCGATCGTCTGCACAACATGCGCACCCTTGCCGCTCTGCGTGAGGACCGTCGCCTGTTTAAGGCTCGCGAGACCATGGACGTGTACGCGCCCCTGGCCGACCGTCTGGGCATGAGCTCCATTAAATGGGAGCTCGAGGACCTGTCCTTCTTCTACCTGGAGCCCGATGCCTACCAGCGCATCGCACGCATGGTGGCGGAGTCGCGCGAGGTCCGTGAGCGCTATCTGGCCGAGACCATCAAGACGCTCACCGACGAGCTCAACCGTATTGGCCTGGAAGACTTCCAGATCAACGGCCGTTCCAAGCACTATTGGTCCATCTACCAAAAGATGAAGCGCAAGGGCAAGGAATTCTCCGAGATCTACGACCTGGTGGCACTGCGCGTCATCACGCATTCGGTGCGCGATTGCTACTCCACGCTCGGCGCGGTGCACACGCTGTGGCACCCCATGCCCGGCCGCTTTAAAGACTATATCGCCATGCCCAAGGTCAATAACTACCAGTCGCTCCACACGACGGTCATCGGCCCCACGGCTCGCCCGCTCGAGATTCAGATTCGAACCTACGAGATGCATGAGCAGGCCGAGTACGGCATTGCCGCCCACTGGCTATATAAGAAGTCGGGCGGATCGTCTGCCTCCAAGACCAACGATGCGCAGCGTCTGGACGACCAGATTAACTGGCTCAAACATTCGCTCGATTGGGCTGCGTCTGATGAGATTACCGACGCCAAGGAATACCTGCATTCGCTGAAGGTCGACCTCTTCGATCAGGAGATCTTTGTCTTTACGCCCAAGGGCGAGGTCATGGCGCTTCGTGCCGGCTCCACGCCGCTCGACTTTGCCTACGCCGTTCACACCGAGGTGGGAAACCATTGCGTCGGCGCCAAAATCAACGGTGCGGTGGCTCCGCTCACGCACGAGATTAAGACGGGTGACCGTGTCGAGATTCTGACTAACAAGAGTTCCAAGCCGTCGCGTGATTGGCTCAAGATCGTTAAGACACCTTCCGCCAAGTCAAAGATCCGCCGCTATTTTGCCGCTGCGACCAAGGACGACGACGCTGCTGCTGGTCGCGATATGCTGGCCAAGGACCTGCGTAAGCGTGGCTATGGCATTTCTACGCCGCGTTCGACGCGTGCGCTCAACGCCGTGGCGGAGCAGTTTAACTTCAAGCAGCTCGAGGACCTGTTTGCCGCCGTCGGCGCCGGCAAGGTTGCCCCGCGCGCTGTGGGCAATAAGGTCGAGCAAATCTTGGACCCCAAGCCCGAGGAACAGCTCACCAAGGCCGAGGCTATCGCCGAGGTCGTGAAGCAGCCTGCTCGCGGCTCCAACCGCAAGCCGCAAAAGCGCGGCAAGAGCGCCAGTAACGGCATTATCGTCAAGGGCGAGAGCAACAGCGGCCTACTGGTCCGTCTGGCTCATTGCTGCAACCCCGTGACGGGCGACGACATCGTCGGCTTCATCACGCGCGGTCGTGGCGTTTCGGTGCATCGCGCCAACTGTCCCAACGTCAAGGGTCTTATGGAGCATCCCGAGCGCATGATCGAAGTGGAGTGGGACGGCGCTGCCGACACCCTCTTCCAGGTCGAGATCGTGGTCGAGTGCCTGGACCGCATGGGCCTTCTCAAGGATGTCACCATTGCCATTGGCGATGCGGGCGGCAATATCCTTTCTGCCGCCACGTCGACCAACCGCGAGGGTATTGCAACCCTGCGCTTTATGGTCGAGATCTCGGACGCGAGTGGTCTGGATCCGCTGCTGGCCTCCATCAGCAGCGTTGACTCGGTCTACGACGCGCGCCGCCTGATGCCCGGTGAGGGTGGAGCCCAGCTTAAGCGCCGCGTTTAGTCACGACGAACGTGCCACATTATCGATATTCGCTACACTCGAGGCATCGTTTGATGCCTCGAGTTCTAGAGTTCTATAGAGAGGAGAGGGACATGAGTGCTGTGTCCTTGGATTTAACTCCCAAGGGATCGGTCGAGATCGAGACGCTCGTAAACGGTCCCATTCAGACCAATAGCTATGCTGTTATTTCGGACAATGAGTGCGTGATTATCGACCCCGCATGGGAAGGCGAACGCCTGGTGGAGCATATTCGAGCCGAGCATCCCGGCGTACGCGTGTTTGGCGCCGTATGCACTCATGGCCATGCCGATCATGTTGGTGGTGTTGTAGGCGTGCGAACCACCGTTGGCGAGGGCTGCCAGTATGGGCTGTGTGCTAAGGATCTGGCGGTGCCGCATGCGAACATCGAGGAACAGCGAGCTATGTGGGGCATTGAGACGCCTGACCCCGGGGAGCCGACACGCCTGCTCGCCGAGGGCGATGCTATCGGGGTGGGCGATATCTACCTGCAGGTGATCGAGACGCCAGGGCATACGCCGGGCGGGGTCGTCTTGTTTGCTGCCACCGAGCAGGGGAACATTGCCTTTGTGGGCGACACCCTGTTTCCGGGTGGGCACGGCCGCACCGATCTTTCTGGAGGAGACGAGGCGGCAATTCTGCGCTCGCTCTCCAAGCTCGCCCGGCTTCTCCCGCCCGATACCGTTTGCCTAACCGGCCATGGCGATTCGACCACCATGGCACGCGAGCTCATGCAGAACCCTTTCATGCAGATTTAGCTTAATAGTCGGCTTTTGAAGCACGAGAAGCGTCCAAACGTCAAGCTATTTTTCCCCAACGGGTCGATTCCGTAGGGCAAACGGTCAAAAAAGTCTGTTTGGACGATATTCGTGAACAAACGAACGTTTATGCTCGGGTGCGCCGTGGTAAAATCTCAGGCGTTATCGGAGCAACCTTACAGGAGGTTTCTTTTATGCTCGTCAACGCAGCAGACATGCTCAAGAAGGCCGAGGCCGGCAAGTACGGTCTTGGTGCCTTCAACACCAACAACCTCGAGTGGACCCTGGCTATTCTCCAGGCCGCCGAGGAGGCCAAGTCTCCGCTGATCCTTCAGTGCACCGCTGGTGCCGCTAAGTGGATGGGCGGTTTCAAGGTCTGCGCCGACATGGTCAAGGCTGCCGTCGAGGCCACGGGTGTTACCGTTCCCGTCGCCCTTCACCTCGATCACGGTTCTTACGAGGACTGCTTTAAGTGCATCGAGGCCGGCTTCACGTCCATCATGTATGACGGCTCTCACGAGGAGACCTTCCAGCTTAACCTCGACCGCACCAAGGAGCTCGTTGAGCTTGCCCACTCCAAGGGCATGTCCATCGAGGCCGAGGTCGGCGGCATCGGCGGCACCGAGGACGGCGTGACCTCCAGCGGCGAGCTCGCTGATCCTGCTGAGTGCAAGCAGATCGCTGACCTGGGCGTCGACTTCCTCGCCTGCGGCATCGGCAACATCCATGGCGTGTACCCCGCCGACTGGGCTGGCCTTTCCTTCGAGCGCCTGGGCGAGATCAAGGCCCAGACCGGCGACCTGCCCCTCGTCCTGCACGGTGGCACCGGCATCCCCGAGGATCAGATCAAGAAGGCCATCTCCCTGGGCATCTCCAAGATCAACGTCAACACCGACCTGCAGCTCGTCTTCGCCAAGGGCGTCCGCGAGTACATCGAGGCTGGCAAGGATCAGCAGGGCAAGGGCTTTGACCCCCGCAAGCTCCTCAAGCCTGGTCGCGACAACATCGTCGCCCGCACCAAGGAGCTCATGGAGGAGTTTGGCTCCGTCAACAAGGCGTAAGCGTCGCTAAACTTCCCGCCGGAAGCCCCGTCCCCCTACACTGTTTCCTTTGCGCTCACCTGGCTTTGCCAGAAGTCGCGTCAAGGAAACAGTTCCGGGGGACGGGGCTTCCTTCGTTTAACGCCGCAGGGTTACGAGGCTGAGTTATTTATTTGACTACCGTTCAGCGGTGTTGATGGCTCCCTTGTTGGGGCTTTCTTTTTATCTCGCTACAATGGGCTTCAAGCGTTCTAGTGACTTGGAGTTTTGGTATGGCTGTTATTAATGTACTGCCTTCGGATGGGAAGGTTATTGACGAGGGTCCAGTTGGTTGCTCTGTTGATGTTTGCTGTGATGACTTTCGTCATCTCGATGTTGGACTGCCGCCCGAGATTCTTCGTCTTAAGGATGCCGGGTATTTGACGCAGGCTGTTGCTGCCTGCGATCGCCTTTTGGAGCAGAACCCCGAGCCTTCGCTGGCTGCTTGTGTTCGTGCCGAGCGGTATCGCATGCTCGAGACGCCGCTTCATTTTTCGGTGTCGCGTCATCGAGCTATTGCGATGATTCGCGAGGAGTGGCCAGAGTTTACCGAAGAGCAGTTTGATGACCTGATTAATCGTAAGCGTATTGACTGGCGCTTTATCGATGGCGAACTGTTCGTTCTCGACAACTTCCTCGATTCGCTTCGCGTATATCCCAAAGAGGTTCCCGGCATGCGGCCCGATTCTACGGACGGAATAGCACTGCGCAACGAGATGCTCAAGGAGATGGAGTCACAAAACGGATTGGCTCGCGTCATTACGCTTAAAGCGTCCGTGTCTGTCCCCGGTGCTCTAGATGGAGAGACTGTTCGCGCGTGGCTACCCGTTGCCGCTGCCTGTCGTCAACAGTTTCATATCGAGGTTCTCGATATGACGCCGGAGGGTGCTGTTGCCCCCGCGAATGCTTCGGCGCGTACCGCCTCGTGGTCTTCTTCGAGTGAGCACTTTTTTTCGGTGACCTATCGTTATCACATCGATGCTGCTTATTGTGATGTCTACGGTGGCACACTTCCGGTTCACCCGCGTATGGACGCGCCTCTGCCCGAGGATATTTCCGAGGACCGTCCGCACATTGCATTCACGCCGTATCTACAGCAGCTGACAGCCCGTGTCATTGACGGGCTCGAGGATCCGCTCGATCGCGCCCGTGCTATCTATGATTACCTGACGCAGCATATCGACTATCGCTATCAGCCGCCGTACTTGCTTTTGGGTTCTATTGCCGATGACTGCGCGCATTCGCTCCGCGGCGATTGCGGCGTTATGGCGCTCACGTTTATCACCATGTGCCGTATCGCGGGCGTGCCTGCCCGTTGGCAGAGCGGCCTATATGTTGCGCCCGATTCGGTGGGGTCGCACGACTGGGCAGAGTTCTATACGCCGCAGACCGGTTGGCTCAACGCCGACGTGTCATTTGGATCTTCTGCTCGCAGGATGGGGGAGGAGTGGCGCCGCCGTCACTACTTTGGCAATCTCGACCCGTGGCGTATGGTGGCCAACAATCGATTCCAGGCAGAGTTTGAGCCCTCTTTCGACGGCATGCGCGAGGACCCTTACGATAACCAGATGGGTGAGGCTTCGGTTGACGGTCGCGGATGCCGTCGGCGCGAGATGCTCCGCACGGTCGAACTCATCGAAATGCTCGAAGTTCCATTTTCGGACTAATCGGTAGAAAGCTGTGATAAACTAACTCACGCATTGCGTGCCCGAGTGGCGGAATTGGCAGACGCAGTGGACTCAAAATCCACCGTTGGCAACAACGTGCGAGTTCGAGTCTCGCCTCGGGCACCATACATGCAAGTGAGCGTTCAAAGGGGTTGCGGCCCCCTTTTTCGTGCCGAACTCGCGTGAGCGCGCGGAGCGTTAAGCAAACAGGCCTGTGGCCTGTTTGTAGCGGAGCGTGGCGAGGGCGCTATGCGCCCGAAGCCCGGGGCTTCGCGAAGCGAAGGTCCTTCGAGTCTCGCCTCGGGCACCATTCATGCAAGCGAGCGTTCAAGGGGGTCAAGGCCCCTTTTTCGTGTACGTAATGTGATAACGTGCTGTACGTGTTATTATTCGCAAGGCGTTGTTCCCGCAATGCCCTAAAGAGGAACCTGAGGGTTCCCACCTTTTGGCGCCAATGAGCAGCTGACTGGTCATACAACTTAGATTCCCTTCCTCAAATCGAGGAAGTCTATGTGTACGACCTGGTTGCTGAGAAGCGCCGGGTTATTTTTTTATGAATGGAGGTAG
>UROJ01000022.1 GCA_900549335.1 uncultured Collinsella sp. | reverse complement strand
GGGGTAAGATTGATCGCGGTTTTGATCGGTGCTCGATTGGGTTTGTTGGGCGGAGTTTATGTCTGCTATTGATATTGTGCTTGTTGTGATCGCCTTGGTGGCGGTGGGGGTTGCTGTGGCTTGCGCCCTCCAGCTCAAGAGCCTGCGTGCCGAGTTGCGGGAGCGTGGCGACAGTAGCGCGGAAACGCTGGCAGCACTCGAGCAGGCCAACAACGCGCTCGATGCCCTGAACGTCGCGCTGGCCGAAACTCGCCGCACGGCCAATGCCATCGCGCAGCAGCAGACGACAGATGCGGCCGTGGAGCAGCAACGTTACCTGACCATCGCGCGTGAGTTTTCGCAAGCTGGTGACCGGATGGATGACCTGCGCCGCGAGACGGCCCAACAGCTCGGTGCCAACCGCGAGGGCATCGAGCACCGCCTGGACAAGGTGCGCGAGACGGTCGATGCCCAGCTGGGCGCCATCCGCAAGGACAACAACGTGCAACTCGATCAGATGCGCGCGACGGTGGACGAGAAACTCTCCCGCACGCTCAACGACCGCCTGTCTGCATCGTTTAAGCAGGTGAGCGACCAGCTCGAGGCCGTGTACAAGGGTCTGGGCGACATGCAGTCCATCGCCACCGGCGTGGGCGACCTTAAGCGCGTGCTGGGCAACGTGAAGGCGCGTGGCATTTTGGGCGAGGTACAGCTGGGTGCAATTCTGGCGGACATCCTTACACCCGACCAGTATCTGGAAAACGTCGCCACCAAGCCCGGCGCCTCGGAGCGCGTTGAGTTTGCCGTCAAGCTGCCGGTGGACGAGGGCGACCCCGTGCTGCTGCCGATTGACTCCAAGTTTCCGGGCGACGCGTACGAGCACTTGCTCGACGCGCAGGAGTCGGGCGATGCGGAGACCGTGGCGGCTGCGCGCAAGACGCTCGACACCATGGTCAAGCGCGAGGCCAAGGACATCTGCGAAAAGTACCTGAGTGTGCCGGCAACGACCAACTTTGGCATCATGTTCGTGCCGTTTGAGGGACTGTACGCCGAGGTCGTCAGCCGCCCCGGGCTTATCGAGACCCTGGGCCGCGACTATCACGTCAACGTTGCCGGTCCCAGCACCATGGCGGCCATCCTCAACAGCCTGCAGATGAGTTACCAAACGTTTAAGCTGCAAAAACGCACCGACGATGTACTGCGCGTGCTCTCCGCCGTCAAGGCCGAGCTGCCGCGCTATCAAAAGGCGCTGCGCCGCGCCCAGCAGCAGATCGAGACCGCGGGCAAAACGGTCGAGGGTATCATCACCACGCGCACCAACGTTATGGAGCGCAAGCTCAGGGACATCGACGCGCTGGAAGACGCCGACCAAGCCGATGAGATCTTGGGACTCACGCCCGCGGGCCTTCCCACAGACCAAGAAGACGAGGACTAATTGCAACAAGACGGTGGGGCATCGGCGCAAACGCGGGTGCCCCACCGCTTTTCGTATCGCACTTGTCTGAAGCGTGCTCCAATGTGCAACAATGGCGTTTCGCCCTATCAGACGCGAAAGGAAGCCCATGTCTCAGAGAAGCACCAGCCCGCTCAGCCGCTCCACCGTGCGCCGCACGCTGCAGCGGTTTTGGGGTGTCACGCGCACGCAGCCGCTGATTGTCTTTCTTTCGGTATTCTCGTCGGCGGGCTACATCTTTTTGCTGACGTTTGCCAATACCTATGTGATGGCCCTCATTGTCGACCGCGTTCAAGCCGGTCCCGTGGCGGGTGACCAGGTGTTTGAGGTCTTCGGCCCCTATATCCTGGCGCTCGTACTCGTTAACCTGGTGGGTCAGATCCTCTCCAAGTTACAGGACTACACCGTCTACAAGCTCGAGATCGCAGGCAACTATCACCTGGCGCGTCTATGCTTCGACACGCTCTCCAACCAATCCATGACATTCCATACCAGCCGCTTTGGCGGATCGCTCGTGAGCCAGACGAGTCGTTTTATGAGCGGCTACACGGGGCTGGTGGACGTGACGGTGTATTCGCTCATCCCCACCATCACCTCGGTCATCTGCACCGTGGCCGCACTCGCCCCGGTGGTACCGACGTTTACCGTGATCCTGGTGTGCATCATGGTCGTCTACATCGCGTTTGTCTGGCTTATGTACAAGCGCATCATGCCGCTTTCGGCCGCGACGTCCGCCGCGCAGAACAAGCTCTCGGGCGTGCTCTCCGACGCGGTCACGAACATCTTGGCCGTCAAGACCTGCGGGCGCGAGGACTTTGAGCGCGATCTGTTCGATGCCGCCGATCGTGCCGCGCGCGACGCCGAGACGGTCTCGATGCACGCCATGATGCAGCGCAACTTTACGACCTCGGGCCTTATCGTCATCACCATGGCCGTGGTGAGTGTATTCGTGGCGGGCGGCAACGCGTGGTTTGGCATCTCGGCCGGCTCGCTCGTCATGATCTTTACCTACACCTATAACCTCACCATGCGCCTGAACTACGTAAGCTCCATGATGCAGCGCATCAACCGCGCGCTCGGCGATGCGGCCGAGATGACGCGCGTGCTGGACGAGCCGCGTCTGGTGGCAGACGACGAGAACGCTCCCGAGCTTAAAGTGACCGAGGGCGCGATTGATTTTGAGCACCTGAGCTTTGCGTACCGTGACGCTGCGGCGGGCGAGAGCGTGTTCGACGACCTGACACTTCATGTGGCGGCGGGCCAGCGCGTGGGCCTGGTGGGCAAATCGGGCTCGGGTAAGACGACGCTCACCAAGCTGCTGCTGCGCCTGGACGATGTTCAGGGCGGCCGCGTGCTCGTGGACGGTCAGGATGTCTCGCGCTGCACGCAGCAGAGCCTGCGCCGCCAGGTTGCCTACGTGCCGCAGGAGGCGCTGCTGTTCCATCGCTCCATTCGCGAGAATATCGCCTACGGCCGCCCCGACGCCACCGACGAGCAGATCCGCGAGGCGGCTCGCTTGGCCAATGCGACCGAGTTTATCGACCGCTTGCCTCGTGGCTTTGACACCATGGTGGGCGAGCGCGGCGTCAAGCTCTCGGGCGGCCAGCGTCAGCGCGTGGCTATCGCCCGCGCCATCCTAACCGACGCGCCGATTCTGGTGCTCGACGAGGCGACCTCTGCCCTCGACAGCGAGTCCGAGGCGTTGGTGCAGGAGGCGCTCGAGAACCTGATGCGCGGCCGCACCTCCATTGTGGTGGCACATCGCCTGTCCACCGTGGCGGCGCTCGACCGCATCGTGGTGCTGGCCGATGGCGAGATCGTCGAGGACGGCACGCATGCGCAGCTCGTCGAGGCGGGTGGTGAGTACGCGAGCCTGTGGAGCCGTCAGACCGGCGCATTCTTGGAGGCGTAAGCGTCTCGGACGTGGGACAATTGTGCCCATTAGTTTATTGTGCCGTTGAGCTAAGGAGTCGTTATGCCACGCGAGACCAATGCCACCAAGCGCGAGCGCGCCATCGAGGTGTGTGAGCGCCTCAACCGTCGCTATGGCCCGGTCGAGTGCTTTTTGGACCACGAGAATCCCTTCCGCCTGCTGATCGCGGTGTTGCTCTCGGCGCAAACGACCGACGCGCAGGTCAACAAGGTGACGCCGAAGCTGTTTGCCCAGTGGCCCACGCCCGAGGCCATGGCCGGGGCGAGTGTGGCTGACGTGGCAGACACCATCAAGTCACTCGGCTTTTATAAGAGCAAGGCCAAGCACGCCGTGGAGGCCGCGCAGATGATCGTCGCCGACTATGGCGGCGAGGTGCCGGCCGACATGAAGGAACTCGTGAAGCTGCCGGGCGTGGGACGCAAGACGGCGAACATCGTGCTCAACGTGGGGTATGGCATCGTGGAGGGCATTGCGGTGGACACGCACGTCAACCGCATTGCGCATCGCCTGATGTTGAGTCCTAAGACACATGCCAAGGAGCCGCTCAAGACCGAGCAGGATCTGCTCAAGATTTTGCCGCACGAGTATTGGGAGTCGGTCAACCATCAGTGGATCACCTTCGGTCGCGAGATCTGCGACGCCCGCAAACCCAAGTGTGACGAGTGTCCGCTGGCAGATTTGTGCCCCAGCGTGCGCGTAGCGGGGTAGGGCGGAACGCATCTTCGTCTGGCGTTTTTTGCGGGGCTGGGTTTGCTCTTGAGCCGGAGTCCTCTCCATGCGCTACCATGACAGGCAATGAAATCCGCCGCATACCCGCCGAGCTTGCCCCGGCGGGCTTTTGGCGTTGCAATGCCGGAGGAACAGCATGCTCATTCATCGTATAGCCGCGCAGCTCTACACTGCCGAGGCCTTGCAGACCGTTGAGACCGGACTCGATGCCGGCGAGGACGTGACGCTGGCCGTGTCGCAGTCGGGCCGCACGCTTATGGCGGCCGCCCAGTTTGCGCGCCGTCCGCGCCCGACGGTCTACATTGTGAGCGGCGAGGACGCGGCCGATCGCGCTGCGCGCAGCCTTGCCGCCTACGTGGGCCTGGCGCATGTGTGCCGTTTTCCCGAGCGCAAGGACTATCCGTGGCGCGAGCAGGCGCCCGACGACGCTGTGGTGGCGCAGCGCTGCGAGGCTCTGGGGCGCATCGTGCGCGGGGACAACTGCATCATGGTTGCTTCGGCCCGTGCGCTGCTGCGCTGCGTGCCGCCGGTCGAGAGTCGCTATTGGGAGTCCACGACCTTTACGGTGGGCGAGGAGATTCCTTTTGACGAGGTGCCGCAGCGCCTGGTGGGCATGGGCTACACCAATGCCGGCGCCGCCGACGCGCCCGGCCTGTTCCGCGTGCACGGCGACACCGTCGAGGTGTTTCCCGCGCAGGAGAAGGCGCCCGTGCGCATCGAGTTTTTTGGCGACGAGATCGACCGCATCCGCCGTATGGTGAGCTCTACGGGCCAAACCATCGGCAATGAGGACAGCATCGAGATCTTCCCGTGCCGCGAGTTGGCACTTACCGATGAAGCCGTCCACAACATGCACGTGGCGCTCTACCGCGCCAGCCAGGACGATAGCAAGCTGGCGGCACTGCTCGAGATGGTGGATGCACGCATCGTCACGCCCGAGCTCGACCGCTTTTTGCCGGTGATGTACGGCCAGACCGTGAGCCCGCTGGCACACGTGAGCGGCAAGGCGCTCGTGGTCCTGTCCGAGCCGCGCTCGCTGTTCGACGACTGCCTGCGCGCCTACGAGGATATCGAGGCGCGTGCCGGCGAGGCGGGGATTGACCGACTGGACGGTCTGTATGTGCGCGCCCAGCAGCTCGACTTTGGTGCCCAGCAGCGCTTGAACTACGTAAGCCTCATCCGTGCCGGCGGCGCGGTTACGGCCGAGCTCAAGATTGAGCAGCCTGCTATCGCAGGCTCGGACAACCGTTTTATGACGCGCATTCAGGAAGTCGTGGGCAAGCGCTATGCCTGCGTGTTTGCCATCCCCGACCGCGGTGCGCGCGAGTCGATGGAGCTCACCTTTGGTGACGAGGGCATTACCTTTGAGGAGTCGCTGACCGCGGCGCCCGAAAATGCCGGCGCTATCGGCGACCGCGTGCGCGTGGCAGCGGCGGATTCCGCCGACCGTGCCGCACGCCAGGAGGCCCATGCTTCCATTCGCGAGCGTAAGGCCGACGCGCTCAACGCCCGCTCGCTCGAGGCGGGCGCCGCGCAGGCTGCCGCCGGCGCCGCCGTGCCCACTATTTCGCGCGGACGTGTGACCTTTGTCGATGCCGCCTTGCCGCAGGGCGTGGTGGTGCCCGATGCCAACCTGGCCGTGTTCTCGATCGCCGACCTCAACGCCCGCATGGACGCCAACCGCGCGCGCAGCCGCCGCAAGGTGGACATTACGCAGATCACGTTCCCGTTTAAGCCGGGCGATTACGTGGTGCACGCTACCCACGGCATCGCGCTCTTTAGCGAGATCGCGCGCCAGGAAGTGGGCGGCAAGGAACGCGACTACTTTTTGCTGGAATATGCCGATGGCGACAAGCTCTACGTGCCGCTCGAGCAGGTCGACCGCATCACGCGCTACGTTGGCCCCGACGGCGACAAGCCGCGCCTGACCAGGCTCAACACAGCCGACTGGACGCGCGCTACCAACAAGGCGCGCAAGAACGCCAAAAAGCTGGCGTTTGACCTGGTCGATCTGTATACGCGCCGCTCGTCGATTACCGGTATCGCCTGCCCGCCCGACACGCCCGAGCAGATCGAGATGGAGCAGAGCTTCCCTTACGACGAGACGCGCGACCAGCTGGAGGCCATCGCCGACATCAAGGCCGACATGGAGGCGCCCAAGCCCATGGATCGCCTGCTGTGCGGCGACGTGGGTTTCGGCAAGACCGAGGTTGCCCTGCGCGCGGCGTTTAAGTGCGTGGACTCCGGCCGCCAAGTCATGGTGCTCTGCCCCACGACCATTCTGGCCCAGCAGCACTACGAGACGTTCTTTGAGCGCTTTGCCCCGTTTGGCCTCGAGGTCGAAGTGCTCAGCCGCTTCCGCACCCCGGCGCAGCAGAAGCGCGCGCTCAAGGCGTTTGCCGAGGGCACGATCGATGTGCTCATCGGCACGCACCGCTTGCTTTCGGCCGACGTGAACCCAAAGAACTTGGGCCTGGTGATCATCGACGAGGAACAGCGCTTTGGCGTGCAGCACAAGGAGCAGCTCAAGAACCTGCGCGAGCAGATTGACGTGCTCACGCTTTCGGCAACGCCGATTCCACGAACCATGCAGATGGCCACGAGTGGCGTGCGCGACATGAGCCTGATCACGACGCCGCCGACCGGGCGTCGTCCCGTGATCGTGCACGTGGGGGAGTACGACCCCGATGTGGTGAGCGCGGCGATTCGCCTGGAGGTGGGCCGCGGCGGTCAGGTGTATTACGTGTCCAACCGCGTCAAGACCATCGATGACGCCGTGGCGCGCGTGCACGAGGCCGCGCCCGAGGCGCGCGTGGGCGTGGCGCACGGCAAGATGAGCCCGCGCGAGGTCGAGGACGTGATGATCGAGTTCGCGACCAAGAAGATTGACGTGCTCATCGCCACGACCATCGTGGAGAGCGGCATCGACAACGCGACCGCCAACACGCTCATCATCGAGGACTCGCAGCGCCTGGGTCTGGCACAGCTCTACCAGCTCAAGGGCCGTGTGGGCCGTTCTGCCACGCAGGCCTACGCGTACTTTATGTTCCCGGGCGAGCTGCCGCTCACCGAGGAGGCGACGGCGCGCCTGACCGCACTTTCCGAGTTCCAGGACCTGGGCAGCGGCATGCGCATCGCCATGCGCGACCTGGAGATTCGCGGCGCCGGCTCGCTTATGGGAGCCGAGCAGCACGGCAACCTGTCGAGCGTGGGCTTTGACCTGTTTACGCAGATGCTGGGCCAGGCCGTGGCCGAGGCGCGCGGCGATGACGACGCCGGCGTGGAGGCGGCGAGCGTGGGTATTAACCTGCCGGCCGACTACTTCTTGTCCGAGGAGTACCTGCCGGCGGTGGATCAGCGCGTGCTCGTGTACCGCAAGCTCGCAGCGGCCGAGGACTTGGAGAGCATCGATGAGGTGCAGGAGGAGACCGAAGCCGCGCATGGCGAGCTGCCGTTGGCGGGACTCAACCTGTTCAATCGCGCGCGCATCCGCATTCGCGGCGAGCGTCTGGGGCTCGAGAGCGTCACGCTCAGTGGCGGCCGCATCACGTTTTTGGGCGTCGACGTGCCCAAGAAGGTGGCCTTTGAGCTTAAGAACCGGTACGGCGCGGTGAACTTCCCTAAGAGCCGCAAGCTGTCGGTGCCCTACAAGGCGGGCGCCGGCGCGGGCAGCGGCCTGGGTCGCGGCCTCGACGCCAACGACGGCACCGGCCCCGTGGCCGCGGCACTCATGCTGCTGCAACAGCTGGGTGCTAGCGACGACGACTAGCGGGTCGACGCTGCAAACGCTCCATTTGGGCAATCTGACCCTCACTCGTCGGTCGCGTACGCAAGTACGCTTCCCTCCTCCTTCGGGCCACCTTGCCACAAATGGAACGTTTTCGCTCACTTATGCTCAACCTGTAAGGGTATTTATGGGACAAAGCTATCTTTGCCCCACCATGTTGCGGGTCGACCCTTCGCCCGACCGAAAGGAAAGCATGTTCGGATACATCTATAAGAAAGACGCCGCTGCTATCGCGGTCATCCTTGCCCTTTGCCTGGGCGTGGGCAGTTTCTTTGATTATCAGATCTCGAGCGCGCTGTTCAATATCGGCAGTATGTACGGTCGCCTTATCGAGGCCGCCGGCGAGCTGCCGTTCGAGCTGACGGCAAGCGTCGCGGGCGTTATGCTCGTACGCGCGGTGCGTCCCGACTCCAGGGGGAGCAAATGGCTCGCCGTGCTCGGCATCCTCGTCAACGTTGGCCTGGCCGGCTACGAGATCGTTTCGTCCCTGCGGGTTGGCGGTAAACTCATTGCCGTTCAGCTGGTGCTGACGTTTGTGCTGGTGATCGCCGCCAACCTTATCGTCTATCGCCTCACGCGCGCGACCGAGCCTGACGAGCTCACGCGCTGGGCGTTGATGGTGCTTGCCGTGTGGGTCGCTCAGGCCATTATCCTCAACGTGATTGTCAAGCCGCTGTGGTCGCGCCCACGCATGCGCGTGATCGAGGTGACGCAGGGACTCGAGTTTCAGCCGTGGTGGGTGATCGGCAACCCCGACAAGTGGGCCTATATTGCCGCCGGTGTAGTCAAGGACGGCTTTAAGTCGTTTGCGAGCGGACACACGGCGCACGCGGCAATCGGCCTCATGCTCGCTGGGCTTCCCGCGACGGCCTTTAAGGAAAAGCCGTCGCGCCGTCGTGTGGTCTTTTGGACGGCGGCTGTGGTCGCGGCGCTCGTCGCGTTTGGCCGCATCGTGATCGGAGCGCACTTTTTGAGTGACGTGAGCTGCGGTTTTGCTCTGGTACTGGCACTTGAGTGCCTTGCCGCGCGCATTGCCTATCCCAGCGGCGTACAATAGCTCCGTTTGAATCATCTGACCGATACCCGGTAAGAGAGGATTGCCATGCTCGCGTTTAACAACGATTATTCCCACGGCGCACATCCGGCAGTGCTGCAGGCGCTCGTCGATACCAACATGGAACCGCAGCCTGGCTACGGTACCGATGCGCATACCGAGCGCGCCAAGCAACTTATTCGCGAGGCCTGCCAGGCCCCCGATGCCGACGTGTTTTTTCTGGTGGGCGGCACGCAGGCCAACGCGACGGTGATCGACATGCTGCTTGCGCCCTACGAGGGCGTCGTTGCTGCCGAGACTGGTCACGTCGCCTGTCACGAGGCGGGCGCCATCGAGTTTGGCGGCCACAAGGTGCTCACCATCCCCGGCTACGAGGGCAAGATGCACGCCGAGGACCTCGAGAACTATATCCAGGTGTTCTACGAAAACGAGAGCTACGAGCACACGGTGTTCCCGGGTGCCGTGTACGTGAGCCTATCGACCGAGTACGGCACGCTGTACTCCAAGGCCGAGCTCGCGGCGATTCACGCGGTGTGCCAGAAGCGCGAGATTCCGCTGTTTGTGGACGGTGCTCGTCTGGCCTATGCGCTGGCGGCCGATGAGTGCGACATTACCCTGCCCGAGCTGGCGCGGCTGTGCGACGTGTTCTACATCGGCGGCACCAAGTGCGGCGCGCTCTGCGGCGAGGCTGTGGTGTTCTGCGGCATGCACGCTCCGGCGCATCCCATTCCGCGCATTAAGCAGCACGGTGCGTTGCTGGCCAAGGGTCGCCTGACGGGCGTGCAGTTTGAGGCGCTCTTTACCGATGGCCTGTATTTTGAGATTGGTCGCCAGGCGATTGAGACCGCTCAGGCGCTTCGTCGCGTGCTGCACGAGCGCGGTTACCAGTTCTTCTTGGAGACGCCGACCAACCAGCAGTTCGTGATTCTGCCCAACGAGGACATGGCCCGCATTCGCGAGCATGCCTCGATTGAGTACTGGGAAAAGTACGACGAGACCCACACGGTGGTGCGCTTTTGCACCAGCTGGGCCACGACGCAGGAGAACATCGACGCGCTGGCGGCTGTCCTGTAGCCTGATGTAATGACGAGGGGCCGCCCTGCGCCTGAGCTTGGCGCAGGGCGGCCTTTGCTTTTGGGGGAGAAGGGTTGTATGACCGAGATGTCCGAGCCGACGATTCGCCCGGCGACGCCCGATGATGCGCCGGCGTTGCTTGCCATCTATGAGCCGTATGTGCGCCAGACGGCGATTACCTGCGAATACGAGGTGCCGAGCGTTGAGGAGTTCGCCGGGCGCATCGAGCGTACGCTCAAGCGCTACCCGTATTTGGTGATGGAGCTGGACGGGCGTCCGGTAGGCTATGCCTATGTGAGTCCGCTCAACAGCCGCGAGGCATACGACTGGTCGGTCGAGACGTCGATCTACCTGGCGCGCGACGTGCGCCACGGCGGGCTGGGCCGCAAGCTGCACGATGCGCTCAAGCAATGCCTGATCGCGATGGGCATCACCAACATGTGCGCGCTCATTGCCGTGCCGCACGATAAGGACGATGAGTACCTGACGCACAACAGCCAGGATTTCCATGCCCATATGGGATATCGCTTGGTGGGCGCCTTCGATCGCTGTGCCCAAAAGTTCGGTCGCTGGTACGACATGTGTTGGATGGAGTTGGTCCTAGCCGAGCGCACGCCCAACCAACCCAAACCAACCTGGTTCCCCGACCTCCCCAAACCTACCATTTAGGGACAGGTTTATTTTGGCAGGTTAGCCGATTGGCTCGGTGTATTTGGCGCGGTCGGTGCGTTGGATGCGCTTAGAGACATGGAGCGGTCGGCCGTCGGTGTCGTAGACGTAGTCGGTGATCAGGATCAGCGCCTGCCCGCGCTCGACGTTGAGCAAAAACGCCTCGTTTTGCGAGGCATAGCACACCTCAAAGGTCTTATGTCCCTGTGCTGGCGCGCGATGGAATTCTTGGCGCAGCGTCGCGTAGAGCGAACCGTTGATATCGCGATCGATGAGCGCCTCGAAGCTTGGCGGCAGGTAGGTGGTCTCCAGGCACAGCGGCGCATCGTCCAGATAACGCAGGCGGACAAGTTTGACGAGCTTGCTGCCCACGGCGGCATCAAAGAACTTAGCTATGCTGCCGCCCGCCTTGGTAAAGCCCGAGTCCACCGTGCGCGTGGTGGGCTTCATGCCCTGGCCTTCGACCTGCTTGGTATAGCTCGAAAACACCAGGTTGTTTTCGTGGAGCGCGGGCGTGTCGGCCACAAA
>UROJ01000021.1 GCA_900549335.1 uncultured Collinsella sp. | reverse complement strand
ACGGCATCCTCAAGGAGATTGGCGACCAGAAGTGCTCGATCAACCGCTCCAAGGGTCTTGGTGAAAACGATCCGGACATGATGTGGCTCACCACCATGAACCCCGAGACGCGCCGCCTGATCAAGGTGGAACCCGAGGACGTCACCAAGATGGAAACCATGTTCAACCTGTTGCTGGGCAACGACGAGGCGGGCCGTAAGCGCCATATCTCCGAGCACGGCAAGGAATACCTGGACCAGCTGGACCTGCAATAGCAGCAAATCGATAACGACGGCCCATAAGAAGTTCAAGAGGAAATCGTGGCAAAGAAGAAGACGAAGAACCAGCCAAAGAAAAAGCAGGTCAACGCCGAGAACGTCATCGGCCTGCACTCCGAGGTCACCGACCAGCCGATCACGCAGACGCTCGAGGTCAACTACATGCCCTACGCCATGAGCGTCAACGTCTCGCGTGCATTCCCCGAGATTGACGGCTTTAAGCCCTCGCACCGCAAGCTGCTCTACACCATGTACAAGATGGGTCTGCTCAAGGGCGAGCGCCAAAAAAGCGCCAACATCGTGGGCCAGACCATGAAGCTCAACCCGCACGGCGATGCCGCGATCTACGAGACGATGGTGCGCCTGGCCACCGGCAACGAGGCGCTGCTCGCCCCCTTCGTGGAGTCGAAGGGCAACTTTGGCAAATACTATTCGGGCGACCTGAGCTACGCCGCCTCGCGTTATACCGAGGCCAAGCTCTCCCCCATTAGCGCCGAGATCTTCAAGGACATCGACAAGGACCCGGTCGACTTCGTCGACAGCTACGACGGCGCCATGAAGGAGCCGCGTCTGCTGCCCACCACGTTCCCCAACATCCTTGTCTCGGCCAATAAGGGCATCGGCGTCGCCATGGCGTCCGATATCTGCGGCTTCAACCTCAACGAGGTCTGTACCGCCACGATGCACTACCTGCAGGATCCCGACTGCGACCTGCTCGAGTACATGCCCATGCCCGACTTCTCGACCGGCGGCGAAATTATCTACCGCCGCGAGGAGATGGAAAAGATTATCGAGACCGGCCTCGGCAGCTTCCAGATCCGCTCCCGCTGGCGCTGGATTCCCGAAGAGCGCATCATCGAGGTTTACGAGATCCCCTACACCACCAAGACCGATGTCATTATCGAGCGCATCGTCAAGCTCTCCAAAGAGGGCAAGGTCAAGGAGATCGCAGACATTCGCGACGAGACCGACCTTTCGGGTCTGCGCATCGCTATCGACCTTAAGCGCGGCGTCGACCCCGACAAGCTCATGGCGAAGCTCTATCGCTCGACCACGCTGCAGGATTCGTTCTCGTGCAACTTTAACGTGCTGGTCGACGGCTATCCCCGCGTTATGGGCGTGCGCCAGATCCTGCACGAGTGGGTCAAGTGGCGTATTGAGTCCACGCGTCGCCGCATTAACTTTGACCTGGGCAAAAAGTCCGAGCGTCTGCACCTGCTGCACGGCCTCGAGGCAATTCTGCTCGACATCGACAGGGCGATCGCCATCATCCGCGGCACCAAGCTCGAGGCCGAGGTCGTGCCCAACCTTATGAAGGGTTTCGATATCGACGAGACCCAGGCCGAGTTTGTCGCCGAACTTAAGCTCCGCAACATCAACGAGGAGTACATCCTCAACCGCACCAAGGACATCGCCAAGCTCGAGGGCGAGATTGCCGAGCTCGAGGAGATCCTCTCGAGCGAGGAAAACATCAAGAAGGTCATCAGCGACGAGCTGGCCGCGGTCAACAAGAAGTACGTGATGCCGCGCCGCACGGGCAGGATTGAGCCCCATGAGGTCATCGAGGTGAGCCTGGAGCCCGAGGTCGAGGAGTACCCGGTCACCATCATGCTCTCGCGCGATGGCTACCTTAAGAAGATGACAGACCGCGTGCTCAAGAAGGCGACCACGCTCAAGTACAAGGACGGCGACAAACCCTTTATCGAGTTCCCGTCCTCCAACACCCACGAGCTGTTGGTCTTTACCAACAAGAGCCAGGTGTACAAGTGCAAGGTTGCAGCGTTTGAGGACACCAAGTCGGCCCAGCTGGGCTCGTACCTGCCGACCGATCTTGAGATGGAACCCGACGAGAGCGTCATCTGGGTCATCGACCCCGAGGATTACAAGGCCGACGTGCTGTTCGTCTTTGAGAACGGCCGCGTGGTGCGCGTCGCGCTTTCTGGATACGTCACCAAGACCAACCGCAAGCGCCTCAAGAACGCCATCTACGGTGGCAGCAAGCTGCTGTATGCCCAGGTGCTCAAGGAAGATCGCGACATCGCGCTGGTCTCGAGCGACTATCGTTTGATGAACTTCAACACGTCGCTGCTCAAGACCAAGACGACCACCAACACGCAGGGCGTCCAGGCTTTCACGGCCAAGAAGGGCCGCTCGGTCACCACTGTCGGCACAACCGAGGACATCCTTGGCGCCGGTGTCTCGGCCGAGAAGTTCACCGCGCAGAGCCTCCCCTCTGCCGGTGCCCTCATGAAAGAAAACGACATGCCAAGTTTGTTTGACTAAAACAACGGTGGCCAAACCGTCATGGTTTTACAAAGCAGCGGGGCCCGGAGCGCAGCAACATCGCGCTCCGGGCCCCGCTCGTTGCAACGTATATCATATGCCCCACACGGGAATCGCTTGGACATCCTTGGTAATAAGGTATGGATCCGGGGTTTGACAGACAACGTGTCCAAACCCAATTTCATAGCCGGTCAGGCCCTCGAGACAGGAAAAATTCTTTACTGCATCTTTGCCCACCGTGGCTGACATCTTCACCTCGACGGGATGGAGAATATGGCCCTCTTGAATGAGCAAATCAATTTCGCGCTTCTTTTGGTCTCGATAGAACCATACGTCGCGAAGGCTCTTCCCCGCGTTCATAAAGCTCTTCAAAATTTCCGAGACAACGAACGTCTCAAATATATGCCCCGCCGCGGCCCCGTTGCGCAATTGCTCCGGCGTTATCCACCTCGTTAGATGACAAACAAGACCTGTATCCATAAAGAATATCTTAGGGGTCTTGGTCAGACGCTTATCGACATTAGGCCAAAAGGGCTCGACAATCCGAACGATGTTCGACGCCTGCAAAACCGAGAGCCAAGCCTTCACCGTCTTACGGTCAACGTCAACGGTGTTTCCAATATCGGTGGCATTTAACAGTTGCCCCGTTCTCGCTGCGCACGCGACCATAAAGCTGTAGAACTTCGCCTCATCCTTCACGTTTACAAGATCGCGAACATCGCGTTCGAGATATGCGGCAACGTAGTCGGAATAATAGGAGTCCCAATCGATATTTGGGTCTTGCAGTTCGGGCATCGAACCCCTATGGATGATGTTCCAAATATTTCCCGAAGACATCTTAAAGGCCAAGGAAACCTTTTTGGGGATATACGGACGAGGGCCCTGGGAACCACCAACAAGCTCTCGCAAGCTTAAAGAGGGCATCTCCAGAATTCTAATCCTCCCCGCCAAAGATTCGCTCACCCCTTTCATGAGGTGATATGTCTGGGATCCCGTGAGGACGATTCGGCCCTTCTCCTCTGATTGATCGACAACCCACTTCACCGGAGAAAAAAGCTCAGGCACGCGCTGAATCTCATCAATGATGATCGGCAAATCATGAGACTCGAAAAACAGGGCGGCATCCTCTTTTGCAAGAAGATAGTCCCGCGGGTTCTCCATCGAAACATAGTCGAATCGGTCGCCTAGATGTTGCTTGAGAACCGTCGTCTTCCCAACTTGGCGCGCTCCGGTCACCAGGACAACTTTTCCCTGTCCCAGCATCGAATCTATCGTCTGTTCAATTTCGCGCTCGATGTACATAGAATCGCCTCCCGTTATGGAGCCTATTATCTCGTACAAACGTTAATTGGTCAAAATCAGGAGCGCTACTCCTGATTTTCACTCACAATCTTCTGCCTGATTCTGGATCCAGCAGGGTCTCGGAGATCGCCAAGCGTATGGGCGTCGCCAGCAACTATGCAAGCCAGTACAAGCGCCGCCTCCTCGAGGACGGCGTTATCGGGAAACGTAGACGTGGCCTCGTCGGCTTCGACATCCCCGCGTTCAGGGAATTCTTGAGCGAGAAGGCGTTTTAGCACACCGGAATTGTCCGCTGGGGCATCGACGCATGGCAATCAGCATTCCTCTTGATAAGGACAGCAAGCATTTCCACCAACACCGATCGCCATGCGTTCTTCTTACCCTTAGGCGAGCTTGCGAGCGAGCTCGCGCACCTCTTTCAACTTGGGCGAGGATGCCATGCTGTCGCGCTCGGTCATACCGCTGATGGTGACAATGCCCTTGTCCTCCCACTTGCAGTATGCGCAGGTTGACTTGTACATGGTGATCGCCGCGTCATAGACACCTTCGCTGTGACTATCGAGCAAAAGGGCCGTCTTGGTGAACGGGAATCCCGTGGCACCGAAGGCGTACAGGCGGTCGATGGCGGCCTTCTCCTGCGCGGTGATATCAAACCAGTAGATAGGCGAGGCGAAGACGACCATATCTGCGTCTTTCAGCGACTCGATCACGTCGGCCATGTCATCCTTCTGCACGCAGACGCCCTCATGGGCGAAGCAGTACTGGCATCCCAAGCAGCCGGCGATCTTCTTGCCGGCAACGCGGACGACCTCGACCGTATGGCCGGCCTCGCGCGCGGTCTCGGCAAACGCCTCGACCATGCTATCGGTATTGGCGCCCTTACGCGGGCTGCCGCTCAACACAACGATATTCATAGGATTCCCTCTCTTTCATGCCGCAGGCGCGCGGCACACATTTCGTTGCAACCAAAACGGATGGAGCTATCCAGTCGTCCGCAGACCACATCTCCCGTTCGCGCTCTCTAGGCACAATCTCATTGCCTGACAACTCCTCAACTGTCTTGATTCTCTCTCCGAGAATTGAACAGCAAATCGTTGGCCGCAAAGTGTCGACTGTGGGAAAATTAACTAGAGCTTTCTCCTGCTCGCGTGAGCGTTCGCGTGTATGAGCCTGGCCGAATCGGGCAGGCGCAATATAGATCCAAGGAAACCGGCCTACGAACAAGGAGCGCCTTATGTATGGACAGCATGTTGCACCGCAAGCCCATAACAAACGCACTGGCCTGTCTATCCGCAACGTCAAGCTTCATGCAGGCGCCAGAGTCGTCGCCTTCGGAGTAAGCATTCTTATGGCAGGGCAGCTTTTGCTACCCTGCGCAGCACTGGCGACCGAAATGCCCGAACCCGATGTCGCAACACCCATCACCTGCGACGAAGTCAACGCGGAAGGCAGCCTCACAGCAACCACCGTCGATCATTACTACGATTTGGAGCTACCCCCTGCTTTCGAGTTGGTCCAGAACGAGGCTCTTGTACACGATTTTCCCGACAAACCCGAGGACTTCATCTACGGGCTTAACGACACCGTCCATCTCTTCAAGATCGACACCGATACCGAAAGCCTTATAAAAACCGAGAACCCCAAAGAGGCCAGCGTCTCTATTGCCCTGACCATGATCGATAATCACGTTAGAGCAACCGTAGCCTTTACAGGCAGTTACGCCGACGACCAAATCCCCTACAGGCTGAACCTCAACAGCTCAACCTACCTTGGCACACACGTTGACCGTGACTTCGACAGCGGGCAAGGGATTATGCACGAAACGCGGCACGATTACTACATCCGTTACGTCTTCGACAGTGACGTGCACTTGTTTGCAACCGATACGAGCGGTTCCAAACCCGAACCGGAAACCAAGCCCGAGCCCACACCGCAGCCCAATGCAAAAAAGCCCACGGCAAATCCCGTTTCCACCAAGGCAGTAGCGGCGGTTAAACCAGCCGGGGCCACCCTACCCGCGACGGGCGACAACGGTGCGATGGCAGCCGCCCTGAGTGTTGCCGGTGCTGTAGTTGCGGCAGTTGGCATTTCTGCAACAAGGCGTCGCAACCGCTAGCCAGCATTTCGTACCCCGCAGACAAAGCTCTATCCCCGCTCCGATGAGCTTTACTCACCGAGAAGTTTCTTCCCCACGGAAATGAGCTTTTTCCAACGGTCGCCTTCAGGCCATCAACGCCCCGCGAAACCGACGAAACAGACTGTGCCGAACCGCCATCGAGCTCTGCCCCATCGCAAACAGCGTCGACGGCGTCTTCTGGCAACATTTTTGGTCGCCATAGCTCCGATTCGGCAGGGCCCAGTCTCCGCTCGATCTCGAGCAAGACTTGTAAGGAGTCCACAGTCAAGATCAACTACGGAAATCGTGACGAGCCGATACCGCTCGCAAGCCTCCTTCGGAATAGGTGCTGAGCAGTTCCTGGGCATGGGCGAACTCGGGTCCCCGCCTCCAACCGAGCAGGCGGTTGACCGCGAGATTTCCCTGAACGCTGTGGACAAAGAGCAGATAAGCGTCCTCGCTCGAAAGCCCGGTCTTCTCCATAACCTGGGGAACAACCTGCTCTGCTCCATGTTCGATGACGCGCTGCGCCACGCGGGCGTACGCGTCGTCATCCGAGTAGAGCAGATAATAGTCATCGTTTGCCGGCGGGCGTTGGCAAAGGGCTCCCGACCCCGTCCCCTCGAGCGGAGGTGCCGCCGCCAGGGCCTCATCGATAAGCGCATCGAGCAGCGAAAACTTGTCCTCGTAATGCAGATAGAACGTACCGCGGTTGATATCCGCGCGACGGCAGATATCCGCCACCGTCATCTTTGCGAAGCCGACCTCGGCCAGCAGCGCAAAGAACGCCTCCCGTATGACCGAGAGCGTATAGCGTCGGCGACGATCGACCTTCCCCGCTTCCATGGCTCCTCCAATTGCAACGCTCAACAATGCCCAGCAAACGTTCGTTTATCGACAGCGCTTTGAAGCTGTTCATTGCTCTCGCATAAATCAACATGGATACTTTTTATAGACACCTGTCTATAATAGCCGAAAGAAGGTATCCAGTGACTCTGTACGAGCAGCTCGTTATCGAGCTCACCAACCGATCGTTTTCCCTTCAGGCCGCCTACCGCAGCGGCAGCACGCCCTACGACCTGAGTGACCGCGAGCCTAAACCCTACGACCGGCAGATCGAGGACTTTGCCCGCATGATCGATGAGACCGATTGCGTGCTTGTGGGCGGTGCCTCCGGTCTCTCCGCGGCGGGCGGCGGTGACTTCTACTACGAGGACAACACGACCTATCGCAGGCATTTCGGCAAGTTCGCCGAGCGCTATGGCTTCAAGGGTGCTTTCGAGGGTTCATTCTATCGCTGGCCTACCGCCGAGGCGCGCTGGGGTTATCTTGCCACCTTCCTCGACACCACGCTCAACGCCCCGCTGCGCAAGCCCTACAAGGACCTCGACGCCATCCTTGCTAAGAAGGACTTCTTTGTGCTCACCACTAACCAGGACACGCAGTTCGTAAAGATCTACCCGTGGGAGAAGGTGGCGGAGATCCAGGGCGACCATCGCTTTTTCCAATGTTCCCGCTGCTGCACCGATGACGTATGGGACGCAATCGAGCCGGTCTCCCGCATGGTCGAGGCCATGGGAGACGGCCTAGAGGTTCCAACAGAGCTCGTGCCGCGCTGCCCGCACTGCGGGGCCGAGGCGTTCCCCTGGGTTCGCGGCTACGGCAACTTTTTGCAGGGCGAGCTCTACGAGGAGCAGTACCGCAAGGTCTCCGACTGGCTCGACGCGCACGCGCATCAGAAGATTCTTTTCCTTGAGCTGGGCGTGGGCCGCATCACGCCTGCGTTTATCCAGGAGCCGTTCTGGGCTCTCACGGCGCAGTTGCCGCAGGCGAGCTACATCGCCGTGAACAACAAGACACGCTTTCTGCCCCGTGCGATCGAGGGCCGAGGCATGGCGATCCGCGCCGACATCGCCGACGTGCTCGCCGACGTGCGCAAGACGCTGGGAAGGTAACGCATGGAAACGGTAAAGGCCGCTCGCATCGGTCGGGCACTTGCCGAGGCGGATCTGATCGTCATCGGCGCCAGCAACGGGCTCGACATGGCGGAGGGGCTCAACCTCTTCCGCGCCGATGATCATTTTTGGGAGGCGTACGGGGACCTCGCCCAGGCCGACGTCATCAGCTGCATACTGCAGGGGCTCGCCTCCCCAGATGCAAACGTACGACGTCGATGGGCTGAGCGATTCCATCAAAAGGAGTATCTCGAATATGAGCCCAGCCCGCTCATGAACACGCTGCGGCGTCTCACGGAGCACGCCGATGCCTTCGTGATCACCTGCAATATCGACGGGCATTTTGCGCGCGCAGGGTTCGATGTGAACCGCGTGCTCGAGACGGAGGGGAGCACGCGCACGTCGATCGACGAGTCGCGTCTCGCTCATCCAGATGCCATCGCCGCGGCCCAGCTCGAAGAGCTTGCGCGCCTTGTGCGAGCCCATCGCAACGGCAGGGTTGCCATCCTCGAGCTTGGCGTGGGACTGCGCAACGGCGTCATAAAGCGCATGCTTGCTCAAATCGCAAACGTCTGCGAGCACGCCACCTATATCGTGTTCAACTACAGCCAGGCCATGACGCCCGACACTTCATGTGAGACCATTCTCGTTAATGGCGATATGGCACCGGCTTTTGAGGAGGTCGCCCAATGCCGCCTCTAGAAAGAGCAGCAGATAGGCTTCGAAGCCTTATCGACGATGCCGACGCCATCGTCGTCGGCATCGGCTCGGGCATGTCGAGCGCCGCCGGGTTCAACCATTACAACCGCGCGGGCATGACGCGTGCCGGAATGGAGGACTGGCAGCAGGCCTTTGGCTTTAAGAGCCTTTTCGACGGCTTCTACCACCTCTACCCCAGCCTCGAGCAGCAATGGGCCTACTACGCGCGATACATGGATTTCATGCTGCGCGAGCCGGCCTCACAGCCCTATCTCGACCTGCGCTCCCTCATCGCCCACAAAGACTACTTTATCCTGAGCACCAACGTGGACACCCAGGTCGAGAAGACGTTTCCCGCCGAGAGAGTCTGCAACTACCAGGGGAGTTTTGCACACCTTCAATGCAAGCAACCATGCTGTGACGAGCTCTTCGACGCAAGTCCCTACGTCGAGCGCATGCTTGCGGGCATGGCGGGGTTCGAAATCCGAAGCGCGGATGTCCCCCGATGCCCGCACTGCGGCTGGCAGCTTGTGCCGTGGGTGCGCGACGACACGTTTCTGCAAGGCGCGGCGTGGCGCGAGAGCCTCGGACGGTACGAGCGCTTTGTGCGCGAGCGCAGCAATGACCGCGTGCTGTTGCTGGAGCTCGGCGTGGGCGAGATGACCCCGGGCATCATCACGCTCCCGTTCTGGAGCATGACCGCAAAGCTACCGGATGCGCACCTGTTGAGCGTCAACATCTCGAACGGCTCGGCTCCGCTGCAGCTCGGAAGCAAGGCAGAGGCAATTCAGGCCGATTTGGGCGCGCTGCTCTCGGCGGCACAGCAACGCGACGGGCAGCGCGGCGAGGCTTAAGCCTCTTTGTTAGTCGCTTTGAGATATTCCTCATCACCCACAGGCTCCAACCACTCGTTGGAGGTCTCCTCGCCCGGAACCTCCAACGCGAGATGTGAGAACCAGCTGTCGGGCGCGGCGCCGTGCCAGTGCTTCACTCCCGGGGCGATGTTGACCACGTCGCCGGGGCGCAGCTCCTGTGCCGGCTTGCCCCACTCCTGGTAAAACCCTCGACCAGCCACGCAGACGAGGATCTGTCCGCCACCGCTTTTGGCGTGATGGATATGCCAGTTGTTGCGGCAGCCAGGCTCAAACGTCACGTTGTAGACGCCAACCTGCTCGGTGGAAAGGGGCGCGAGGTAGCTTTGACCGATAAAGAACTTCGCGAAGGCGTCGTTGGGGGCACCGATAGGGAAAACCATCTCGTTTTGGTGCTGAGCCTTTGCGTCGGCGGCATCGTCGTCCGCCCAGACCTCCTTCGCCATGCGGAAGGCAGACCACGCCTTGGGCCAACCCGCGTAAAACGCTGCATGCGTAAGGATCTCCGCTATCTCCGCCTTGGTCACGCCGTTGTTCTTTGCGGACGTCAGGTGATATTTGAACGAAGAGTCCGTCAGCCCCTGCGACATCAGGGCAACCACCGTCACCACGCTGCGGTCGCGCAGGGAAAGCTCGCTCTCTCGGCTCCACACCTCGCCGAACAGCACGTCGTCGTTGAGCTGTGCGAATTTGGGGGCGAACTCCCCCAGGGCATCTCTGCCCGCCGTTTGCTTAATTGCCATAATCTATTTCCTCCTGTCGATGATTTTGACACAAATCTGTTTCCGCGCGGCCATGCGACCCGGCTAGATTCCCATGCCCATTCGTCGCGCCCGCTCCAGAGCGGGATGCCCGGCGATTTCGCCCACGCCGTTCACGCCGCCGGCGAAAACCGTTCCAGCGAGCGTGCAGCGGGAGAAACAGTCAACCCATCCCTGCACTGCCTTTTTCGCGCCGTCGAAGGTCGAGCGCCCGTTCTCCGCCGCCGTCGCCAACAGATATGCCTCGGTGAATGCATAATCGGAGCCAAAAAGCGGGTTAGCGCGGTCCAGCATGGTTTTGAGCTGGCCACAGACGCTGTAGTAGTAAACGGGCGTTGCGAACACCAACACATCCGCATCGTGCATCTTGGCGGCAATTTCCACGGCATCGTCTTGGATGACGCAACGCCCCAACTTTAAGCAGGCAAGGCAGCCCCTGCAGAAGCCCATTTGCTTCTCGCGCAGACGCACGGTCTCAACGCTGTGACCTGCCTCCCGTGCACCGCTGGCGAAAGCGTCCGCCAGCGTCTCGGAATTGCCATTCTTTCGTGGACTTGAAGAAACTACCAAAACCGTTTTGCCCATTACGGAACACCCCTTGCGCTCCCGATTTACATTGACGAGAATGAAGGTAATACCTAAACCTGACTTTAGGTCAAGGAATGAATTCGACATTGTTTCGGAGGAGCCATGTACACAATCGGACAGGTGGCTGAGATGTTCGGTTTGCCCGCTTCAACGCTGCGATATTACGACAAGCAGGGATTGTTCCCGGGATTGGAGCGGGCGTCCGGCATTCGCCAATTCGGCGATAGGGAGCTCGAGGCACTTCGGGTCATCGAATGCCTAAAGAAGGCGGGGATGGAAATCAAGGACATCCAGCTGTTCATGGAATGGTGCGCGGAGGGCCCATCAACATATCCCCAGCGCAAGGCCATGTTCGAGGAGCGGAAGGCCCACATGGAGTCGGAGATCGCGGACATGAACC
>UROJ01000020.1 GCA_900549335.1 uncultured Collinsella sp. | reverse complement strand
CACCGACGTCGAGATCCTCAACATCATGATCGGCAAAACCCAGGTCTGTTAAGACAGTTCGTCGGCTACTTGGTGTTCGTAGAAGGCTTCTACTACGGCGTTAAAGTCGCGGGCGAAGTCTTCCATGGTTCCGCGCCAGGTGGCTCGGCCGGGTTTTCCCTGGCCAACATAGGCAGTTTGAATGCCGCAGGCGGGACTGGGGAAGTCGCGCTTGGGATCGTTGCCCACCATAAGGACCTCGTGCGGCTCGAGCCCCATCACCTGAAGCTGCTCTAGATAGTAGGTGGCATCGGGCTTGCAGCGGGTGGTGTTTCCCATGTGCGTGACGAGCTCAAAGGGAGCGTCGGCCAGGTCGCCCCAACCCATGCGGCACTCGATGGCCCCCTGGGGAAAGCTGGGGTTGGTAAAGAGCGCACAACGCAGCCCTGCGTCCTGTACGGCCTGGAGCGCGGCGTGTGCGCCCGGCATGGCGTGGGCGTTAATGACATCGTCGTTCTTGTACGGAAGAACTTCGCGGTCATAGTAGGTAAACGCCTCGTAGATGAGGGGATCGGAGAGGCGGATCCCGCATCGGCGCTCGACCTCTTCTTGGTAAAACTCAAGATTGGTGCGGTTGTCCGTGCCGCTGCGGCGATTGGCGTTGAGGTCGACCAGGATGGTGCCGAGGCGTGCCATCGTGCCACCGCGGCTGCGGCGCCCGATATCCGCGAGCATCGAAGAGACATCCTTAAAATAGCGAAGGATGAACGCGTTGAGGTTGATGTTAAGAAGCGTTTCGTCCATATCGAAAACGACTGCTTTGAGCACGCGGGCACCTTTCTCGTAAATTTGATCTAGAGTCGTTGGCTCCGGATACTTTACCCCAAAGCCGAATGCCTGGCTGGTTATCGTCAAGTTGCGGAGACGTGTGTTCATAAGATTACGAAAAAGTCTCCACACGAGTAAAAAATCGCAGTTCACGCTTGAAATCGAACTCATTTCCCCGTAACCTATACGAACGTGATTGCATAAGCGTCACATTAGTATCTGTCGGCTCCCGAGTGTTCCTAAACGTTGTGTGCTTGTCGCACCCTTCTGTAGGTCCTAGCAATCGGGGCCCCGTAGTTCGAAAGGGGTCCACCTTTGAGTGAGATTCAGAACTCGTCCATTTTCTCTCTTGACGATGTCAACGAGGAGGAGATGAACAACCTCATCGACGGTACGATTACCGACTTTGATGAGGGCGATCTCGTTAACGGCACTGTCGTTAAGATCGAGCATGACGAGGTGCTCGTTGACATCGGATTCAAGTCCGAGGGCGTTATCCCGGTCCGCGAGCTGTCCATCCGTAAGGACGCTAACCCTGCAGACATCGTTGCACTTGGTGATCCCATCGAGGCCCTGGTTCTCCAGAAGGAGGACAAGGACGGTCGTCTGGTCCTGTCCAAGAAGCGTGCCGAGTACGAGCGTGCTTGGAACCGCATCGAGGAGAAGTTCAACTCCGGCGAGAACGTCGAGGGCGAGGTTATCGAGGTTGTCAAGGGCGGCCTGATCCTCGACATCGGCCTGCGTGGCTTCCTGCCCGCTTCCCTCGTCGACCTCCGTCGTGTCAAGGACCTCACCTCCTACATGGGCACCCGCATCGAGGCCCGCGTCATCGAGATGGACCGCAACCGCAACAACGTCGTCCTCTCCCGTCGCGTCGTGCTCGAGGAGTCCCGTAAGGCCGAGCGCTCCGAGATTCTGTCCAAGCTCAAGTCTGGCATGCGTCTCCAGGGCACCGTTTCCTCCATCGTCGACTTCGGCGCCTTCGTCGACCTCGGCGGTATCGACGGCCTCATCCACATTTCCGAGCTCTCCTGGAACCACGTCAACCATCCTTCCGAGGTTGTCAAGGTCGGCCAGGAGGTCGAGGTCGAGGTTCTCGACGTCGACCTCAACCGCGAGCGCATCTCCCTGGGTCTTAAGCAGACCACCGAGGATCCGTGGCGCGCACTGGTCAAGAAGTACCCCGTCGGCGCTATCGTCGAGGGCACTGTGACCAAGCTTGTCCCGTTCGGCGCTTTCGTCGACCTGGGCGAGGGCATCGAGGGCCTGGTGCACATTTCCGAGATGGCCAACAAGCACGTCGATCAGCCTTCTCAGGTCACCCACGTGGGCGACAAGGTTCAGGTCAAAGTCATGGAGATCGACCTCGACCGTCGTCGTATCTCCCTGTCCATGAAGTCTGCTGCTGAGACTCTGGGCGTTGAGATCGAGGTTACCCCGCTGCCTTCCGAGAAGAAGGACGAGGAGACTGACGCCGAGTAAATCGGTTTGACGATCACTTGTTTTAAGGGATCCGTCCGCAATGGACGGGTCCCTTTTTGCATTTGTTGCTGACGCGCGCGATGCTACCCGTGCGTAATGCTATCCGGGCTGTTCGCAGGCTATTGGGCTGTCGGTGCATGAAAAATGCCGACATCCCGCCTCGGGGAAGAGGCGGGAACACACCGAGTAGACGGAGGGGTGCGGAGCGCGGTCGCGTCTCGACTGATGACGTTGCCCATCGACAGGACCATTGTAGCGCATGGCGGTTCTTGGTATATCGTGTCGAGCGTTTGCGTTGTGCCATTGCCTGCGGCAACGGTGTGTTACACTTTTGCACTGCTGAGTGGGCCAGACGGTCGCGCGATGTGCTGCTTGCAGTACGCGTGAGGAAAGTCCGGGCTCCAGAGGGCGGGATGCCGGCTAACGGCCGGGCGGAGTGATCCGACGGAAAGCGCCGCAGAAAAGAAGACTCCCACCTGCGCCGCAAGGCGTAAAGGGAAAAGCTGAAACGGTGGTGTAAGAGACCACCAGCGTCGTGGCAACACGGCGGCTTGGCAAGCCCCATCCGGAGCAAGCGCGAATAGGAACGCTATGGGCCGGCCCGGTCCGCGTTCGGGTAGCGTGCGTGGAGCTGCATGGTAACGTGCAGACAAGATAAATGACCGTTCACGACAGAACCCGGCTTACAGGCCCACTTAGCAACTATGTTGACGCTGCGAACCCGTCAGCGCGGCAATCTGCCTTTCAAGCCTTCGGGCATGACCATAAGGTCAATGCCCTCGTCTTTCAAGGCACCTTGCTCGCGCTGACGGGTTCTCGCTTTCGTTGACGGAATCATCGGCGTTGCCATTCTTTTTACTAGGGTTATCGTATTATTGAGGCTGTTTGTTGCTGCGCTTTATTCTGTTGAGGGGCTTTGTTGGACAGCTATTTTACTCTGCAATCGAATATTGAGGCTTCAGGCGAGTTTGTGGACCGCAAGAGCCGGTTTATTGCCCAGCTGGTCCATATTGAGTCCGAGGATGAGGCGAATGCCTTTATCGAGACCGTTCGCAAACGTCATTACGACGCTCGACACAATGTTCCCGCGTGGATTTTGGTCGATGGACGTGAGCGCCAGAGCGATGACGGTGAACCGAGCCGCACGAGTGGTATGCCGACGCTCGAGGTGCTGCGCGGTGCGGGGCTCAAAAATGTTTGCTGCGTGGTGACGCGCTATTTTGGCGGCACGCTGTTGGGACCTGGTGGATTGGTGCGCGCCTATACCACGGCGACGCAGGCGGCGGTGGCAGCTGCTCAGGAGGCCGGGCAGATCGTTGAGATGACGAGTGTCGTGCCTGTTGACGTGCGTGTGGCCTATCCGCAGTATGAGCAGGTGCTTCGTTTGGCGCAGGATTCGGGTGCCAAGGTTTCGGATACCGACTACGCAGATGCCGTGACGATTCATTTGGTGTTTAAGGTGGGGGAGCAGGAGCCGTTTTGCGCTAAGATGCGCGAGCTTATGGCGGGGCGCGAGGAGATCGAGGCCGGTGCTGCCGAATTTGCGGAGTTCTAACGACGACGGCCGGCGTGCTTTTGGAAGTATCCCAAGCGCGCCGGCCGTCGTTTTATGTTGCCGCCGTTTACTCGGCGAGCCGCTTTAGCACATCGCAGGCAATCTCGACGGCATCGTCGATGCAGCCGGGGCAGCTGCGGAGCGGACCCTTGTCCGATCCGATGCCCTTGAGCGTGCCGCAGACGGTCGTCGTGTTCTTCTGGCCAAAACGCTTGGCGATTTCGCGTGACAGCTTGTAGGTCTGGCCCTTGGTCTTGGGGTTTTCCATGCCGTCGCTCATTACAAAGCCCATGATGGCCACGGCGCCCGAGATGGCGCCGCAGGTTTCGGTCATGCCGCCCATGCCGGCGCCAAAGCCCTCGGTTAGGGTAAAGGCGGTCTGGGGGTCGAGCCCGACGGCAGGTGCGAGCGTGCAGGCAACGGCCTGGGCGCAGTTAAAGCCACGGGCGTGGTATTCGGCAGCCTGAGCCTGGCAGGCCGCGGTGTCGAGCTGGGCGATATCGATTTGCTTCATCGTTGTCTCCTTGGTTACGGTGTACCCGCCTATGGTACCCGTGACGGTGCATGTAATCGTCGAGAGCTTCATGTATGCCTCATTTTTCTCTGTCAAGCAAATGCCAAGGCTTGAGATAAATGCCCCTGATCGATTTGTCCCATAACCTACCTTGGGGATGGGTTGAGAGGGGTGCGGGGTAGCGGTATCGTGAACCGAATAAAACGTAACCCAGGCAAGGGAGCTAGATATGAGCGAGCAGACCATCGGTACTACATGTGTTCAGGGCGGCTATCACCCGGGAGATGCCGAGCCGCGCCAGGTGCCCATCTACCAGTCCACCACGTGGAAGTACGACACGTCCGAGCACATGGGCAAGCTGTTTGACCTAGAGGAGTCGGGCTACTTCTACAGCCGTCTGCAGAACCCCACGTGCGACCTGGTTGCCGCCAAGATCTGCGAGATGGAGGGCGGCACCGCTGCGATGCTCACGAGCTCGGGCATGGCCGCGAACTTCCTCGCGATCTTTAACGTGGCCGGTGCCGGCGATCATGTGGTCGCTAGCTCTGCTATTTACGGCGGTACCTACAACCTGCTGGCTCATACCATGGGTCGCATGGGCTTGACCTGCACGTTCGTTGCCCCCGACTGCACCGATGAGGAGCTCGAGGCAGCCTTTGAGCCCAATACCAAGCTCGTCTTTGGCGAGACGATCGCCAACCCCGCCCTTGCCGTGCTCGATATTGAGCGCTTTGCTAAGGCCGCGCATGACCATGGCGTGCCGCTGATGGTCGACAATACCTTCCCGACGCCCGTGATGTGTCGCCCCTTTGAGTGGGGCGCCGACATCGTTACGCACTCCACCACCAAGTACATGGATGGACATGCTGCCTACCTGGGCGGCGTGATCGTCGACCACGGTCAGTTTGACTGGATGGCGCATGCGGACAAGTTCCCTGGTCTCACCACGCCCGATGAGAGCTATCACGGCGTGACGTATGCCGAGAAGTTCGGTCGCGAGGGCGCCTTCATTACCAAGGCAACCGCGCAGCTCATGCGCGACCTTGGCCCCATGCAGAACCCGCAGGCAGCCTTCTTCCTGAATAGCTCGCTCGAGAGCCTGCATGTGCGCATGCCGCGTCATTGCGAGAACGGCCTGGCCGTTGCCAAGTTCCTGCAGAGTCATCCCAAGGTACGCTTCGTGAGCTATCCGGGCCTGGAGGGCGATAAGTACTATGACATCGCTCAGAAGTACATGCCCAACGGTACCTGCGGCGTTGTGAGCTTTGGCTTTAACGGTGGTCGCGCGGCGGCCGAGACTTTTATGAAGAGCCTCAAGCTCGCCCAGATCGCCACACACGTGGCCGACGCCCGTACTTGCTGCTTGCATCCGGCAAATGCTACCCATCGCCAGATGAACGACGAGGAGCTCATCGACTGTGGCATCTCCGCCGATATGGTGCGTCTGTCGTGCGGCCTCGAGGACACGGCCGATCTGATTGCCGACCTTGAGCAGGCGCTCGAGCAGTGCTAGGCTAGCTCCGTTCAAGGCGCCGATGCTGGCAGAAAGCTTCGGTGACCTTTTGTTCCGATTCCGTAGGCGGGGCCCCAATCGCGGCTGTTTGCAGGCGATTGGGGCCCCGTTTTTTGCGTTGGGCCACTCGAAAGGATGGATATGGAGAAAACCGCAGAGCAGCTGCGCCGCGAGCACATTGCCCTAGAGGGCGATACCCATGGCAAGAACAAGTGGGCGATTCTGTTTACCGTGCTCATCATGACGTTTATGGTGTGTCTGGATTCGACCGTCGTGACCGTGGCGCTGCCCGTGATGCAAAAGGAGCTGGGCGTGGGCCTCGATCGCATTCAGCTGGTGAGCTCGGTGTACCTGCTTGCGACATGCGTGGCTATGTTGCCGTTTGGCCGTCTGGGCGACGTGCGCGGCAAGGTCGGCGTATTCCAGCTGGGCGTCATCGTCTTTTCGGTCGGCTCGCTGCTTTGTGGCCTTTCGGGTTCGCTCGAGGTTCTTATTCTGGCACGCATCGTTCAGGGCGTCGGTTGCGCGGCGGCCATGGCTAACAACATGGGTATCATCACCGAGTCGTTTCCGGCGCGCGAGCGCGGTCGTGCCATGGGCATTCTCGCGACCTTCGTGGCCCTCGGCATGATGTGTGGCCCCGTGCTCGGCGGCATGCTGGTGGCAAGCTTTCCCTGGGAGAGCATTTTCCTCATCAACCTGCCCATCGGCGTCATCTCGTTTATCGTGGGGCTCTACACGCTGCCGCATGTTAAGCCGGAGGCCGGCGAGCGCCCCATGTCCCTTGCTGAGGCTGCTCGTCGCTGCTTTGCAAATTCGGCCTTCACCATCAACCTTGCCTGCATGCTCATCGTGTTCGTTGGTATTGGCGCATCCGAGTTTATCCTGCCGTTCTATTTTCAGGACGCCCACGGCTTTGGTTCCGACATTTCCGGATTGCTCTTTTTAGCGCTGCCAATGGTGAATGCCTTTATCGGCCCGCTTTCGGGTACGGTTTCGGATCGTGTTGGCTGCGAGGGCCCCACGGCGGTCGGCCTGGGCGTGTACGTGTGCGGTCTTTTTGCGGTAAGCACGCTCGACGAGCACTCTTCCATCCCTGTGATCGTGTGCTGCGTCGCGTTTATGTCGTGCGGTACGTCGATTTTCCAGAGCCCCAATAACTCGCTGTATATGGGCTCGGCTCCGCGCGAAGCGCTCGGCTTTGCGGGCAGTCTGGGTAGCCTGGCACGCTATGCGGGTATGGCAGTGGGCATTACGGCGGCGTCGCATATCCTGTATGGGCAGATGAGCGTGGCGATGGGCGAGGCCGTGACCAGTTTTGTTGCAGGACGTCCGGATGTGTTCCTGTTCGGCTTTCGCTCGGTGTTCTACGTACTCATGGCTGTGGCCGCTGTGGGCTTTGCGCTCGCCATGGTGCGTTTGGTGAAGATGCGAACCCGCCATTAGTGCGTTGGGAGGCTGTCTGTCACGAATCGGGCCTATCTACTGGTCTTGCGGCTTTGTGGTGCGATGCGGCTTGTGGGGCGGGCGGGGGTCGGTCCGTGGTAGACTATCGAACAACGTTTATTAATCGCGCGGTATCTTGCCGCGAGAAGGGGTTGCGCCATGCAGGAGCTTGAGGATCGTATTCGCCATGACGGCATCGTAAAGGCCGGTAACGTCCTTAAGGTTGATGCCTTCCTCAACCACCAATGCGACGTTGAGCTGTTCGACCACATGGGCGCCGAGTGGGCCCGTCTGTTCGAGGGCGTCGAGATCAACAAGATCCTGACGATCGAGGCTTCGGGCATTGGCATGGCTTGCATCGCAGCTCAGCATTTTGGCGGCGTGCCGGTGGTCTTTGCCAAGAAGGCGCAGTCCATCAACCTCGACGGCGAGCAGTATGCCACGACCATCTACTCCTTTACCAAGCAGAAGGAGTACCCGGTCATCGTTGGCAAGCGCTTCCTGTCCGAGGGCGACAAGGTCCTGATTATCGACGACTTCTTGGCCAACGGCTGCGCGCTCGAGGGTCTTATCAAGATCTGCGAGGCTGCGGGTGCCGAGGTGTCCGGTATTGGTATTGCGGTGGAGAAGGGTTTCCAGGGCGGCGGCGATAAGCTCCGCGAGCGCGGCTTCCGCGTTGAGAGCCTGGCTCGTATCGCCGATATGGACTGCGAGACCGGCGAGATCACCTTCGCCTAAGCGCTCAACACAAGCGATTGGTATGCGATGTGACAAAGGGGCTTTCCCTTTGTCACATTTTTTGTATGAGGGGAGGTGTCGATATGGATGAGAACAAGATGGGATGGCGCGAGTATGCGCGCTATGCCGAGATGTCGGTCGAGAAGTTGGCGCGCGATTGCGAGGTGCAGGTGTTTCGCGCGACGGGTCCGGGCGGACAGGGCGTGAACACGACGGACTCGGCGGTGCGAATGAAACATATCCCTTCGGGGATTACCGTGACGGCGCGCGAGAGTCGCAGCCAGTTCCAAAACCGTAGTAGCTGCCTGCGTAAGCTGCGTGCTGAGCTTGAGCGTCGCGGGCGTCCACCGCGCCGACGCGTAAAGACCAAGGTGCCTCAGCGCTCGCGCCAGTACAGGCTCAATGACAAGCACTTCAACGCCATGAAAAAGGCTAACCGTCGTAAGCCGGGCAGCGACGAATAGCTTCCGCATAAGTTGCGGTGAAATAGGGACTGTTTTGCGGCTTTAGCTGCATAAACAGTCCCAATTTCACCGCAACTTATGAGGGGTTAGCGGGTGGGGCGCCAGACGTGGAGGGCGCCGGTGAGGATGTCGACCTCGATGCGTGAGGCGACAACGGGCTCGCCGTCGGCCTGGATGGGGTAGTCGGGCTCCTCAAAGGTCAGCTCGGCATGGCGGCAGCGGCGCATGCGAATCGGCGGCAACTTGGTATGGTGGCCGTCCTTGGCCGAAAGAAACATTGGCAGGGCTACCGCGCGCGGAACGGGGCCGCAGGCGTAGCAGACGTCGAGCATGCCGTCGCAGGGGTCGGCATCGGGGCAGATGCGATAGCCCGAGCCATACGTGGGGCCCAGCTGAATCGCCATGATGATCGCCCTCACGCGCTCGGCGGGCGCGCCGTCAAAGCTGGCTGTCATGGGGTAGTTGCGATAGCGTAGGCCAAACTGCTCAAGTCCCGAGAGGGTGTAGAGCGGCGCGCCGGTGAGACCCGTCTTTTTGCGCAGCTCGGCGGTGCCAAGGCCGATGGCGGCATCGATGCCGACCGAAAGCGTCTGGTCGTAGTACTCAACGGTAGCCTCGCCGCTGCCGCTCGCAGGACTCCAAGAGCGAATGCGCCCGATGTCCTGACGCTGCAGCTCGCAGGTGAGCAGCGCGCCAAAATCCTTGCCGGAGAAATCGTCGATACCGAGCGTCTGGGCAAAATCGTTGCCGGAGCCCACAGGTAGGATGGCAAGAGCGGGGCGGGCGTCCTGCTCTTGCGTCATAAGTCCGTTGACGACCTCGTGAATCACGCCGTCGCCGCCAAGGGCGATAACGGTGCGATAGCCCTGAGCCTGGGCGGCCAGCTCCTTGGCGTGTCCCATACGCTCGGTCAACACCAGGTCAAACTGGGATGCGCGTGCAGTCATGTCCAAAAAGCGTTGCAGGCGCTCGGCAACTTCGCGTGCCGCACCTGACTGGGCGGCTGGGTTGGCGATGATGAGCGTGCGACCAAAATCAGTTGCGTGCATGGGGCGACTCCCGGCGTGTGACATGACAGTGCGGTCGCGATCAGGTCGAATTGCCCCCGATTGTGGCTGCACGGCGATTATTACATCTACTCTATCAGGTCGTTGTGGCGCTCGATAGCATCCGCTACCGTACCGCCCTCATCCACAATAAGCGAACGGCGCTTGGGTGAGATGATGCGCTGGGCGGGGTACACGCCGCGGTGTCCGCCGGTTAGGTAACTGATAAAGGCCACGATGACAAAGAACCCGGCGGCCGTGCCGTGGAACAGGTCGATGGCCATCATGCAGGTGGTGATGGGCACGTTGAGGCCGGCACAGAACACGCCGAGCATGCCGAGAGCCGCCAGAAAACTGGGGTCAAGCCCGGTAAGGCAACCGATCCAGCCACCAAGTGCCGCGCCGATGCCAAACAGGGGCGTGACCTCGCCGCCTTGGAAGCCCGCGCCCAGGGTAAGCGCCGTCACGACGAGTTTGATGGCCGCATCGGCAAGGGTCGTGTTGCCAGCGAAACCGGCGCCCGAGAGCCAGGTGGCAAGGCCGGCGTACTTCCAGGCGTCGAGCATCGCGTAGGCCGCGAGCACTACGAGCGCGCCCACGAGTGCGCGAGCAAGGTAGTTGGTGATAAAGCGGCCGTACAGGCTCTTGACGGTACGAACCGACCAGGCAAAGAGACGTGCGGTGAGACCAAAGATGATGGCGCTGATGACTACGATGACGACCGTTTTGGGCGTCATGGCGGGAACGCTGGCAATGACATTCGCCTCGTACTCGGTTCCCAAGGCAAGCGACGTAAAGTAGCCGGTAAACGAGGCGACCAGGCAGTAGATGCCCGCAGTGTAGTCGATCTTGCCGATAAAGCACATCTCCATGCCAAAGAAAGCTCCGGCAAGGGGCGAACCGAATACGGCGCCAAAGGCCGACGAGATGCCGGCGAGCATGAGGTCGTGGTGGTCGTGCTTTTTGAGGTGGGCGAGGCTCGAGATGTTGCTGGCGATGGTGCCGCCAATCTGCACCGCGGCTCCCTCGCGACCGGCCGATCCGCCTGTTAGGTGCGTGAGCGTGGAGCAGACGAAGGTGAGGACGGCCATACGCATATGTATGAGGCGTGTGCCCAGGGCGGAGTCGATGACCAGGTTGTTGCCACGCTTGGCGGCAAGGCCGTGGTTTTTGTACACCCATGCGGTGGCAACGCCCACAACGGGAAGTAAGGCGTAGACCCACGCATGGTGCTCGCGATAGTCGGTCGCGATATTCAGCGAGGCCAAAAACGCCCAAGCGGCAACGCCCATGGCGAGTGAGACGATGACGACGAGTACGAGTAACTTGGCGCTCGCGAGTAGGTTGCGGGCGTTGCGGCGCGTGTCGGCGGCCAAGAGATGCTCGGAGCGGGTGAGCTGATGCCTGCCTGCTGTGATGACGTCGTTAAGGGAGAAAAAGCCGCCGTCGTCGAGCGGCTGGGAATGATCCTGCGCCTCGTTTGCGCTTTCGGGTTTGTCGGTAAAAGCCATACGTTCCTCTTTTAGGTTGCAACGCAAGCATTATAAAACGCGGTAAACGCGACGAGCCGGTGGGTTGGTTTCCATTCTGTTTCGCGGCCTGCAACCGACAGGTGTATTTGCGGGTACAGGCCGAGTCGCGGTCGTGCGTCGGGGGATTATACTGAGACAAACATAAAGAATTGGCGCCTCTGTTGTGCGCCGTGGCATTAAGAGGTGCATAT
>UROJ01000019.1 GCA_900549335.1 uncultured Collinsella sp. | reverse complement strand
AAATCTTGCCGAGACTTAATAGTCTTCATGCGAGATGTGTGTATCGCTGCTAGACAGTGAGACGCTTGCGGCCCTTGGCGCGACGACGGGCGAGCACGGCACGACCACCCTTAGTGGCCATACGGGCACGGAAGCCATGGGTCTTGGCACGCTTACGCTTATTAGGCTGATACGTACGCTTCATCTTAAGTTCCTCCTGCTGCATTTCGAGTGTCCGCGGGGACGCGGACGCAGATATAGACACGTGAGCTTGAAGATTGTAGGGAAATCAATGTTCAAATGTCAAGAAATCAAAGGTAAAAGGTTGCGCAGTTCACACGGTTCCCCCATAAGCCAAGCTCGATTTAGCGGTGCATGACAACTTTTCACGATATTTCATCGAGTTTTCAACAGGTCATGTTGGCAATGTTGAGAACTTTTCACCCGTTTTCCAAAGTTTTCAACAGGTTTTGAAAAGTTGTCGAAAGATGAGAAACATTGCGCGGTGAGCTACTATTTGTTCGAAACCTTTTTGAAGATTGCGAGCGGCATGTCTGATGACTTTTACACCATGGTCGATTCTGGAGACCCGGCACCCGACAACGAGCACATCACCGGCGTGCGCGAAGAGCGTGCGGAAGGCGAGCAGACGACCACGCAGGCGCCAAAAGCCATGTACGCCGCGCGTATCGCCGTCTATGACGACATGCTGTCGACACCGCGTGTGATCGTCATTGATCCGCAAGATGTCCGCACGTATTTGGAAGAGACTACCAACACCGTCTACCAGTGCATGAAAGAACAAGGTGGCCATATCTCGCTCATGGTCATCCGCGAGATTGTCGAAAACTTTATCCACGCACACTTTGCCGAGCCCATCATCTCGATTCTGGACGGCGGAGACACCATCCGCTTTGCTGATCAAGGACCCGGCATCGACGACAAGGAACGCGCTTTCGACTTTGGCGTTACCAGCGCAAACAGCAAGATGAAGCGCTATATCCGTGGAACCGGAGCAGGGTTTCCCATGGTGCAGGAGTATTTGGAAAACGCCGGCGGTGCCGTATCCATCGAGGACAACATGGGCAACGGCACCGTGGTTACGGTAAGCCTGAACCCTAAACGAGTGCAGGAAATCGAGCGTGCCGGCGGACGCGGTGCTGCCGTGCGGCCCGAGACGGAGCAGCCCACATATCCCCTGCCGGGAGCTTTTGCGCAGCAGCCCATGGCAACGCAGCAGATGCAGCCCCCCGTGAGGCAGATGCAGCAGCCCGGAATGCTTCCCACACAAGAGCCCCAGGCGACATCGATGTCGATGCCGCCAAACATGCCAGAGGCCGTGCCGCTGGCGGATCAGGATGCAGCAGCAATGCAGCAGGCGACGGGCGCACCGGGTGGCCAGCAAATGGGCTATCAGCCGTACCAACAGGGATATCCATATCAACAGATGCCGCCGCTGGGGTACGGCCAGCAGTTCCCGCAGCAGTACCAGCAGGGATATCAGCAGCCGTACCAGCAGATGCCGCAGCAGCAGTACAACCCCTGGGCCCAGCAGATGCCTCCGCAGCCTTACCAACAGTGGCCTCAAAGTTTTCAACAGCAAGTGCCGCCGATGCAGAGTTCTCAACAACCAGCAGCTCAAATGATGTATCCTAATGCAGCAAATCAGTATGCGCAGCCACAACCGGACGTGTTCGTAAGCGATCGCGGCAACGCCGCACTAGGCTATTTGGCGCAAAATCAAGCGTGCGGTGCAACCGATCTGGCGAGGGCGTTTGGAAACTCGGCCCCCACTTGGTCACGCACGCTCAATGACTTGGCGCAGGCTGGCTTGGTCATCAAGCATGGCCAGAAATACCATCTGACCGAACTCGGCGCCGCTCGCGTGCGAGCTCAGAGCTAAAGAACGGGAGAAACAGTGGACGAGGAAGCAAGCATCATCCTGGGGGACGCCATCGCCTTTTGCCAGCGCGGCGGTCAAGATGCACGCCTCATCAACATGCTGGGGCAATCGCGCGCCATAAGCCTGACCGAAGATACGCTCACGATCGAGGCCCCCTCGCGCTTTGCCATCGCGCAGCTCAAAAAGCATCAGCCGACTATTGAGGCCTATCTGGAAGAAATCGCCTTTGCACCGATCGCGCTCGACATCGTGGCACCGCAAGGCGCCGCAACGGAATCCGCTGCCGCGACGGCGCCCGCCACGGCTCCCGCCGCTTCCCCGGCGGCACCGGCCTCCGCAGGCGACGTGCCGACAATCGAGCACCAGCACAGCGATGTTTCCCGTGAAACCATGGCACCGTTGCCAACCGCGGCGGCGACGTCAACGAACGCACCCGTCACGCACATGCCCATCGCTCACGACGCAGCGGCGGGCGCGGATTCGGGCATTGCAATCAAAAACACGCTCTCGGCCGATGATTTTCGTCGCATGATGAACCAGATGAAGGGCGGAGCGCCAACTAAATCCACGCAAGCTGCGACCCCCGCTTCACCCATGCCAGCACCGACCGTGCCGGCCGAGCAGAATACGGATGGAGCCCCGCTCGCCGCGAACTCAAAATTTACCTTTGAGAACTTTGTCTACGGCCCCGAGAACAGCCATGCCTATCGCTCGGCACTCAAGTTTGCCGCCCTCGCGGACGAGCGCGGCACGTGCACATCGCTGTTCATCTACGGCAAATCGGGCCTGGGCAAGACGCACCTGCTGCTCGCCATCAAAAACGAGCTCGCCGAGAAGTCGCCCGAGATCAAGGTCAAGTATGCCAACTCCCAGGCATATCTGGACGACCTGATGACCGAGTTCGACCGCCAAAAGAAGAGCAACGCCCCCATCATGCAGGCGTACCACGGCGTGGACGTGCTCATCATCGATGACATCCAAAACATCATCGGCAAGCGCGCGAGCGTGGACTACTTTTTCCAGCTCATGGACGAGTTCATCCGCAACAACAAGAAGGTCGTCATCGCGGCAGACCGCGCCCCCAAGGACTTGAGCATGGATGAGCGTCTGACCAGCCGCTTCAACGCCGGCATGCTCTGCCTGGTCGCAGAGCCCAGCTACGAGATGAAATACAAGATCTTGCAGCGCTATTACGAGAACACCATCGTCGCCGCTCCCGAGGCAGGCGACGACTCGCTGCTGGCGGCCTATGGGGGCGACGGCGGGCACCTGACCGACGAGCACTTTAAACACATGGCCGAGGTCTCAGGCACCAACATCCGCGAACTCGAGAGCTTTTGCGAGCGCTGCGCCGGCGAGGCGGGCGACCGCGAGCGCGAGGGAGGGGAACTCACCTTTGACGATATCGACGCCATCGCCAGCCAGTACTTCGACACATCGGCCAAAAAGATCAACGTCCAGACGGTTCAGTCCGTCATCGAAGAGCAGTACGGCGTGACGCACGAGGAGCTCATCGGCCCGCGTCGCAACGCCAATATCGCCAAAGCACGCCATATCGCTATCTACCTTGCCATCGAAATGTGCGAGATGACGACCACGGCGGTAGGCGCCGAATTTGGCAACCGCAACCACTCGACCGTCAGCACGAGTTACAAAAAGGTCCAGAAGATGATCCAGGAAGACCGCACCGTCACCGAAGACCTCAAGTCGCTGCGCGATAAAATTACACTGCGCTCGTAGGGAAATAGAGACACCTGTTGAAAACTTGTCGAAACCACGGGCATAAGGTGTCTAAAACCCAATCCGCGGTGATGAAAAGTTTTGCGCAGGTTTTGAACGTGGAAAACCACCCCTGTTGCACACAGGTTGCTGTCGATTCTCTTTCTGGGTCTGACCTGCGTCTTTGGGAGTAATCAACAGTTTCGTCAGTGCTATTACTATTATTAAGATATTTATATCTATAGAAAGGTATTAAAAGATGAAGTTCACCGTCAGCCAGAGCTCGCTTACACAAGCCATCGGCGTCGTTATGAAGGGTGTCGCTTCGGCATCCACCCTTCCCATCCTGTCGGGCGTGCTCGTCAAGGCGCAAGACGGCATCTTGGAATTCCAGACCTCTAACTACACCATCTCGATCCGTCATCGCATCGCGGCGCATGTCGAAGAAGAGGGCGAGATGGTTATCCCCTGTAAGATGCTCTCCAATATCACCAAGACTCTCCCCGATGCCCCGGTCACCTTTGAGCTGTCCGAGCGCCAGGTGCTGATTGGTTGCGAGAAGAGCTCTTTCCGCCTGAACACGCTCGATGCCAATGACTTCCCCGAGTTTCCGGCCTATGCCATCGAGAGTGCCGTGGAGCTGCCGACCGATATCTTGTCCGAGATGGTCGGCCGCGTGTGGCGCGTCACCTCGACCGACAAGGCCCGCCCCATCCTGGGCGGCGTGCACATGAAGGTCGAGAACAACACCGTGCGCCTGGTGGCGACCGATTCCTTCCGCTTGGCCGTGTGCGATACACAGGTCGAGACCTCAACCCTCGAGGGCTCCTTTGAACTCAACGTTCCGGCCGACGCCTTTAACGACGCGCTGAACATCATGGCCAGCCGGGCGACCATCATGATCGGGGCTACCGACACCCAGGTCGTCTTTGAGGCCGGCAACACCACCTACGTGTCGCGCCGCATCGAGGGCGTGTACCCCAACTACAAGCAGCTCATCCCCGATTCGTGCGTGACGAGCGTCAAGATCGACGTCGCCGCCTTTAACGCCGCCCTCAAGCGCGTGGCCGTTATCGCGAGCGCCAACCCCGCCGTCAAGTTCGAGATCGATGTCGAGAACGGGCAGATGGGCCTGTCCTCCATTTCCAATGACCAGGACCTTGCGCAGGAGACGATCGATGTCGAGGCCGAGGGCGAGTCGGGCACCATCGCCTTCAACTACCACTACATCTTCGGCTGCCTCAATGCCCTGTCCAAGGAGAAGGAGATCACGCTGGAGCTCAAGAGCTACTCGCAGGCGGGCATCTTTAAGTCCTACGACAAGATCAACTACCTGTACCTGGTCATGCCGGTCCGCATCTAGCGCTGCGCCATGACCATGTTCGCCCGCGATCTTTCCGTCGCGCACTACCGCAGCTTCGATAGCTATCGTCTTGCCCTGGACGAGGGCGTGACGATACTTGCGGGACCCAACGCGGCGGGAAAGACCAATCTCATAGAGGCGCTGCAGCTGCTGACGAGCGGCGCCTCGTTTAGGCATCCGACCGCAGCCGAGCTCGTCCATGACGGCGTGGGCTCGTGCAAGGTCGAGCTGAGGCTCGAGGGCGACGGCCGCGTGCTTGATATGGGATTGAGCGTGGGGGACGGTAAGCGCTCGTTTAGCCGCAACGGCAAGAGATGTTCTGCCGCCGGTGTGCGCGGGGTTCTGCCGAGCGTGCTGTTTTGCCCCGACCATCTGGACATGGTTAAGCGAGGCGCCAGTGTGCGCCGCGCCGCCCTCGATGACTTTGGCATGCAACTGAGCGCACGCTATGCCGATCTTGCGAATACCTATGGGCGTTGCGTGACCCAGCGCAACGCCTTGCTCAAGGAGACCTGGTGCTGCCGCGAGATGCTCGGCGCGTGGAACGATTCGATTGCCCGCGCGGGCTCGGCCCTGCTCGTGCACCGGTTGGCCCTACTCGACCGGCTGGCGGGCCATGTGCGCGCTGCCTACGGGCAAGTGGCGTCCGGTGAGGCCGCCAACGTGTCCTATGCGTCCACGCTGGGGGATTTGCCCCAGGTCGAGGATCGCGAAGAGCTGAAGGGCTGGGCGTACGAGCGCATGCTGGCTGCCCTTGATGAGCACGCCGACGAGGAAATTCGCCGCGGCGTGACGTTGGTGGGACCGCATCGCGATGAGATTGAGTTTACCGTGGCGGGTCGCTCCGCCCGTTCGTTTGCCAGCCAAGGTCAGCAGCGAACGTTGGTTCTGGCCTGGAAGGTGGCGGAGGTGGCCGTGGCTCGCGATGTCCTGGGCACCGCCCCACTGCTGCTTTTGGACGACGTGATGAGCGAACTCGACGGCGAGCGCCGCGGTGCTTTTTTGCAGTTGATCGGCGATGATATCCAGACGGTCATAACCACGACCAACCTGGGGTACTTTACCGATGACCTGCTTGATCGAGCCAAGGTGGTGAGCATGGGTGAGACGTGCTAATTACGAGCGCGAGAGCGAAACGGTCGCCTTCAGTGGCTTTTTGAACGCAGAGCGCCAACGCATCCTGGCGGCTGCGACCCCTGAGCGCCGTGCGCAGATGGAGGCTGCCGAGGAGTCGCGCGCGGTCTATCGCGCGTGGAACGCGGTGTGCTCGGGCACGCGCGAGGGGCGGCATGTGACGGGGCTGCGTTACCTGCCCGAGTCCAATGAACTGCTGGTGTATCTCGACTCGCCCTCGTGGACGCAGGAAATGACGCTGTTGCGCGAGATCATCCGCGCGCGCATGGAGCGCGCCGGTGCGCATGTGGACGGCCTGGTGTTCAAAACCACCGCACCCGGTCACACGCCGCCCGCCGCCAAGGAGCGCCTGCGCCCGGCGACGACAGAGCGCCCGCCGGCCCCGCATGCCGACCTCAGCGATGCCGAGCGCACCGAGATTGAGTGCCAAGTGGCGCCCATCGAAGACCAAAAACTGCGCGAGGCCCTCGAGAACGCCATGAGAGCCAGTGCCGAGTGGGCCAAGGGCGTGCAAAGCAAAAAAGAGCCTTAAATCGCATCTGGTGGCCTTGTAGAGCCAAATACCCTCGTTCCCGAGGGTATTTTTTTACGATAAACTAGTAAGGCTGTACACATTTTCTTGACTGAAGGAGGACGTGTGGCAAACGAAAACGATTACGATGGCGGCGAGATTAAGATTCTCGAAGGTCTCGAGGCCGTTCGTAAGCGCCCGGGCATGTATATCGGCTCGACGAGCGCCAGCGGTCTGCATCACCTGGTGTGGGAGATCGTTGACAACTCCGTCGACGAGGCCATGGCCGGTTTCTGCACCGAGATCCAGGTGACGGTCCACGCCGACAACTCCATCACGGTCGTCGACAACGGTCGCGGTATCCCCGTCGACGAGCACCCTGTTAAAAAGATCCCGACGCTCGAGGTCGTCATGACGATCCTGCACGCCGGCGGTAAGTTCGATAACTCGGCCTATAAGGTCTCGGGCGGTCTGCACGGCGTGGGCATCTCCGTCGTCAACGCACTGTCCAAGCGCGTGGTCGTTCAGGTTCGTCGCGATGGCAACACCTACGAGATGGAGTTCTCGCGTGGCAAGACCGTCAAGAAGATGGAAGTCGTGGGCACCTCGGATTCGACGGGCACCACCGTCACTTTCTGGCCCGACGACGAGATCTTCGAGACCTGCATCTATGATTTCGATACGCTGCACAACCGTCTGCAGGAGACGGCGTTCCTCAATAAGAACCTCAAAATCGTGCTGACCGACGAGCGCGAGGCGACTCCCCATGTGGAGGAGTTTTGCTACGAGGGCGGCATCATCGACTTCGTCAAGTTCCTCAACGAGGGCAAGGACGTCCCCGAGGCCTTTAAGGAGCCCATCTACATCGAGGGCAAATCGGACCCGGACGCGCCTGTGACCAAGATGGGCGAGGTCGAGGTTTCCCTGCAGTGGAATAGCGGCTACGGCGAGAACGTCATGTCGTTTGCCAACGACATCTACACCCCCGAAGGCGGCATGCACCTTGAGGGCTTCCGCACCGCGCTCACCCGTGTGATCAACGACTACGCGCGCAAACAGAACCTGCTCAAGGAAAAAGACGCCAACCTGACCGGCGACGATGTGCGCGAGGGCCTTTCGGCCGTTATCTCGGTCAAGCTGCCCGACCCGCAATTTGAGGGCCAGACCAAGGCCAAGCTCGGCAGCTCCTATATGCGCGCGCTGACGCTCAAGATCGTGACCGACGGCCTCGCCGATTACCTCGAGGAGCATCCTAAGCCCGCTCGCGAGATCGTCAAGAAGGCCCAGCAGGCATGCAAGGCCCGCAACGCCGCCCGCAAGGCGCGCGAAGCGACCCGTCGCAAGAGCCTGCTCGAGACGGCGTCCCTGCCCGGTAAGCTCGCCGACTGCTCGGTGCGCGATGCCGAGCTGACCGAGCTCTTCATCGTAGAGGGTGACTCGGCAGGCGGTTCAGCCAAGGACGGCCGTCGCCGAGACATCCAGGCGATTCTGCCCCTGCGCGGCAAGATTTTGAACGTCGAACGCGTTGGTGACCATCGCGCGTTCTCGAGTGACACCATCCAGTCATTGATTACCGCGATCGGCTGCGGTGTCACGACGAGTGCCGGCGACGGCGGCGACTTCGATATCACCAAGGCGCGCTACCACAAGATCATCATCATGACCGATGCAGACGTCGACGGTGCACATATCCGCATCCTGCTGCTGACGTTCTTCTACAAGTACATGCGTCCGCTGATCGATGCCGGGTACGTCTATGTTGCCTGCCCGCCCATCTTTGGCATTAAGGTGCGCAACAAGATCCACTACGTGTATCCCAACGGCCGCCAGCCCGAAGACGAGATCCTGCGCGACACCATCCAGAGTCTGGGCCTGAACCCCGACGATAACGACGAAGACGGCAAGGCCAAGGATGGCAAGATCACCAAGAAGCGCAAGGGCTATACCGTCCAGCGCTACAAGGGTCTGGGCGAGATGGACCCCAAGCAGCTCGCCTCGACGACGATGGATCCCAAGACCCGCATCCTGCAGCGCGTGTCGATCGAGGATGCCGTGGTGGCAGACCGCGCCGTGCGCGAGCTGATGGGTTCCGAGGTCGGCTATCGCCGCGAGTACATCGAGAAGCATGCACATGATGCACGCTTCTTAGACGCCTAACCTGTTCGGCTTTCCCAGCCACCGCACCTTCGCCCTCAATCGTCGGTCGCGTACCCAAGTACGCTTCCCTCCTCTTTCGAGCGAATCTGCGGCACCTGGAAAAGCCGTCTCCGTGGCAGGGAACTAATGGACCACGCAAACCATGAGGAGGTAACGTGGCAGACGATATCAACAATAACGAGGGTATGGGCGAGGCCGGCGACGCCGGTATGCCCGACGATCTGAAGCGCCTGCTTGCCCGTGCTGAGCAGGGCGAGGACGGCGATCCTGACGCCTATAACCCCGATGCCGATGATGACGAGGAAGAGGACGACGACGGTGAGCTCGAGGAGAGCTTTGGCGAAGTCGATCGTGGCGCCTCGGCCGGCGAGGATATAAACGGCGGCCAGCTCCAGATTTCGGAGTTTGGCCGCGAGATGAAGCAGTCATTTATCGAGTATTCGATGTCGGTCATCACGGCGCGCGCCCTGCCGGACGTGCGCGACGGCTTAAAGCCGGTGCACCGCCGCATTCTGTATGCGATGAACGAGAGCGGCATCTACCCCAACCGTCCGCACAAGAAGTCCGCTTGGACGGTCGGCGAAGTTATCGGTAAGTACCATCCGCACGGTGACTACGCGGTCTACGAGGCCATGGTTCGCCTGGCGCAGTGGTTCTCCATGCGTACGCCGCTCATCGACGGCCACGGCAACTTCGGCAACATCGACGGCGACGGCGCCGCTGCCATGCGTTACACCGAGAGCCGCCTGGCAAAGCCCGCCATGGAACTGCTGCGTGACCTGCAGAAGGATACCGTCGACTGGCAGCCCAACTACGACGAATCACTCGCCGAGCCCGTGGCACTGCCTGCGCGCTTCCCCAACCTGCTGGTCAACGGCAGCCAGGGCATCGCCGTCGGCATGGCCACCAATATCGCCCCGCATAACCTCACCGAGGCGATCGAGGCCACCTGCTACCTGATCGATAATCCCGACGCCACTGTCGACGAGCTCATGCAGATCATGCCCGGTCCGGACTTCCCCACCGGCGCCATCATCATGGGCAGCGCCGGCATTAAGCAGAGCTACGAGACCGGCCGCGGCTCCATTACCGTGCGTGCCAAGGCGCATGTGGAGTCCACCAAGACCGGCCGCAGCCGCCTGGTCTTTACCGAGATTCCCTACATGGTCAACAAGGGCACCCTGCAGGAGAAGATCGCCCAGCTCGTCAACGACAAGCGCATCGAGGGCATCTCGGATATGCGCGATGAGTCCAACCAGAAGGGCATCCGTCTGGTCATCGAGCTCAAGAAGGGCGTCATTCCGCAGGTCGTGCTCAACAACCTGTATAAGTACACCTCGCTGCAGACGACCTTCGGCGCCAACAACCTGGCGCTCGTCAACGGCGTCCCCAAATGCCTGAGCCTGCGCGAGATGCTGCAGCACTACATCGACCACCAAGTCGACGTCGTCACCCGCCGCACCCGCTTCGACCTTAAGAAGGCCCAGGCCCGCGCGCATATCCTTGAGGGTTACCTGATGGCTCTCGACCATATTGACGAGGTCATCAGCATCATCCGCTCCTCGCAGACCGACTCCGAGGCCAGCAGCCGCCTGATCGAGCGCTTTGGCTTTACGCCCGAGCAGACCACGGCCATCCTCGAGATGAAGCTGCGCCGCCTGACCGGCCTGGAGCGCGACAAGATTCAGGAAGAGCTGGACGGCCTGCGCCGCGCCATCGCCTACTACGAGGACCTGCTGGCGCACGAGGAGAAGATCCTGGGCGTCATTAAGGAAGAGATGCGCGAGATCTCCAAGAAGTTTGGCGATAAGCGCCGCACCGAGATCAGCCAGGTCGAGAAGGACCTGGACGTCGAGGACCTCATTGCCGACGAGGACATGGTCGTGACCATCACCCACACCGGCTATGTCAAGCGCATCCCGGTAGCCGCCTACCGCGCCCAGAAGCGCGGCGGCAAGGGCGTGTCGGGCGTCAACCTCAAAGAGGACGACGTCATCGACGAGATGTTCATCGCGTCCACGCACGAGTACGTGCTGTTCTTCTCGAGCAAGGGTAAGGTCTATCGCCTGAAGGTGCACGAGCTGCCGGTGGGTACGCGCCAGGCGCGCGGTACCGCGATCGTCAACCTGCTGCCCTTCGAGGAGGGCGAGAAGATCGCGAGCGTCATCAGCTGCCGCGAGTTCCCTGCCGACGAGTACCTGATGTTTGCCACCAAGAGCGGCATGGTCAAGAAGACCGTGATGAGCGCATATGACCGCAGCCGTCGCGACGGCCTGATCGCTATCAACCTGCGTGACGACGACGCGCTGCTGAACGTGCGCCGCGTGCGCGAGGGCGACAAGATTATCCTAGCCACCACCGCGGGCAAGGCGATCATGTTCTCCGAGGAGCAAGTGCGCGCTACCGGCCGCGATACCAGCGGCGTTCGCGGTATCGGTATGAAGGACGGCGTGAGCGTTCTGGGCATGGAAGTCACTAACGGCAACGGCGATCTGTTTGTCATCACCGAGCGCGGCTACGGCAAGCGCACACCGGTTGCGGACTACCCGGAGCAGAATCGCGGCGGCCAGGGTGTCTACACCATCCAGATGACCGAGCGTAAGGGTAACCTCGCGGCCATGAAGACGGTGGGCCCGCAGCACGAGCTGTTCATCGTGACGGAGGGCGCGACGGTCATTCGCGTCAAGACCGATGAGATTAGCCAGACTGGCCGCGCCACCCAGGGCGTCAAGATGATGACCGTCGACGACAACGACCGCATCTGCGCCGTAGCCCGCATGACGGCCGCCAAGGAGAAGCCCGAAGGCGCCGAGGCCGCAGCCGACACCGAAGAGGCCCCAGTCGACCTAGGCGACGGCAACGACATGCCAGAAAATCTCCTAGACGAGTAAGAGGCCCTAGCTGGTAGAAAATATCAGACCCCATATATCGGCGGTCGGTGCACTGCGCGCCGACCGCTTTTTTGACAATCTTGAACCTCACGTCGGCCCCGGCTGCCCGGCGGCATGCGAAGTCGATCGCGAGTTCCGCACGAGCCGGAGAGCACTTAATGTGCTCTCCGTGCGAGCAGGACTGTCCGAGCAGGCGACTTCGCATGCCGCCAGGCAGCCGGGGCCGACACCCCTCAAAGATTTTCAAAAAAGTTGTTGACGCGCGCGTAACGACTCGTCTAATATATCCCTTGCGCGATGGACCTGTAGCTCAGTTGGTTAGAGCGTCCGGCTGATAACCGGGAGGTCACAAGTTCGAATCTTGTCAGGTCCACCACTTTCTTTCGCAATAAACACCCCAGCGAGAGCCGAGTCGCCGCTGGGGTGTTTATTACTGTCTCCGTGGGGGTTTAGCTCAGCTGGGAGAGCGCGGGCTTTGCAAGCCTGAGGTCAGGGGTTCGATCCCCCTAACCTCCACCATGATGGACCTGTAGCTCAGTTGGTTAGAGCGTCCGGCTGATAACCGGGAGGTCACA
>UROJ01000018.1 GCA_900549335.1 uncultured Collinsella sp. | reverse complement strand
TGTGCACGGCTACAACAAGGTCGACGGAAAGGTCGTGCCCGATCAGGGCAAGCTCACGCTTCGCGGCTACAGCATCGAGGATCTGGTCAACAATGCCCAAGCCGAGAATCGCTACGGCTACGAGGAAGTCGCCTATCTGCTCATCACGGGTTCGCTCCCTAACAAGGAAGAGCTCGACGGCTTTTGCGAGCGCCTGGGCGCCTTTAGACATCTGAGCGACGAGTACGTTAAAGAGTTCCCTATGACCACGGTGTCGTCGAGCATCATGAACGTGCTCCAGCGCGCCGTACTGCTGCTCTACGCCTTCGATGCCGAACCAGACGTGATCACGCCCGAGCACGAAATCGACGTCGCCATTTCCATGCTCGCACGTCTCCCGCGCATCGCCGCCTTCGCACACATGGCCTCGGTCGCCAAGCTTCGCGGCTCCGAGGTTCACGTGCCGCACCCCACGCCCGGTCTCTCCACCGCCGAGACCATCCTGCAGGTCTTGCGCGGTGGCATGGCGTTCACCCGCGACGAAGCCATGCTGCTCGACGTGATGCTCATGCTGCATGCCGAGCACGGCGGCGGTAACAACTCCACCTTCGCTTGCCGCGTGCTGTCGTCTTCGGCCACCGACCCGTATTCCGCTTATGCCGCGGCCATCGGCTCGCTCAAGGGCCCGCGCCACGGCGGCGCCAACGCCAAGGTCGTGTCCATGCACGAGGACATCCGTGCGCATGTCTCCAACTGGGAGGACGAGGACGAGGTCGCAGCCTACCTGGGCAAGATCCTCGATAAGCAGGCCTTCGACGGCACGGGCCTCATCTACGGTATGGGCCACGCCGTCTACACGCTGAGCGACCCGCGCGCCGAGGTGTGCCGCCGTTACGCGCGCACGCTTGCCGCCAAGAAGGACCTGGGCGAGGAGTTCGCGCTCATCGAGCGCATCGAGCGTCTGGCCCCGCAGGTGATGCGCGATCACGGCATGACCAAGCCCATCTGCGCCAACATCGACCTGTACACGGGCTTTATCTACAAGATGCTCGGCGTGCCCGAGACGCTCTTTACGCCGCTGTTCGCCGTCGCCCGCATGGCCGGCTGGTCGGCGCACCGCATGGAAGAGCTCTTCTGCGCGCATCGCATCATCCGCCCGGCATACCGTCCGGTGATCGATCCGCTGGAGTACAAGCCGCTCGCCGATCGCTAGGACGCGGACCGTTATAGAACCCGAGCGTGGCCAGGGCATCACCGCCCTCGGCCACGCTTTTTATGCCAGTAGAAAGGGCTGCATCGAATGATTGTGTTTTCCGATATGGATGGAACGCTGCTGACGAGTGACAAGCAGATGAGCGACGCCACCTGGGCGATGCTCGACGAGCTTGCGCGCCGCGGTGTTGAGTTTGTGCCCTGCACGGGGCGCCCGCTGTCAGGCATCTTTGAGCCCATCCTCGCTCACCCCGCCGTACACTACGCGGTCTGCGCCAACGGTGCCAGCGTCTGGCAGCTCGACGCCGGTACGCCCACCGACGTCTCGCGCGCCACGTGCATCTTGAGCCGTCCGCTCGACCGTGGCATTGCCCACCGCATCCATCGCATTGCCGCCGGCCACGATGTGACCTTCGATATCTTCGCGGATGGGCAGTGCTTCCTCCCCCGCTCGCTATACGGGCGTCTGGATGAGTTCTGTGGCGGCGACCCCCACATCGCGGCTTCGCTCAAGCGCACACGAACACCGATCGACATGGATATCGACAGCAAGATCGACGAGGTCGAGACGCTCGAACGCATCGCCATGTACTGGCACGACCCGGCCGATCGCGACGCCATCGCGGCGGCGCTCGACACGCTCGAAGGCATTGAGGTCACGCGTTCGTACGCCATGAATATCGAGGTCATGGGCGAGGGCGCCACCAAGGGGACGGCCCTCACGTGGTTATGCGAGCACCTGGGCGAGCGTCTCGCCGACGCCTGGGCGTTCGGCGACAACATCAACGACATCCCCATGCTACAGGCAGCGGGCCACGGCATGGCCATGATCAACGCCGAGTCCGAAGACCGCGAGGCCGCCGACGCCATCACCGAATACGACAACGACCACGACGGCGTCGCCCGCACCATCATGGCCGCCCTCGCTTAGTCGTTGGGTAGTCATTGGGGACGTTCTTAAACGACTAGTCGTTGGGGACAGTCTTCGCAAAAAAGCTGCAAGGACTGTCCCCCCACTGCCGGCAGAAAAGGAACGTCCCCATCTGCCGGATTAAGCGAGACTCTCCAGCACGCGACGGAGCTCCTGCTGGACGGCGTGGTCGCGATTACAACCCACCACGCGATCGGCCACCGCCTTGAGCGCGGGACGCGCGTTTTCCATCGCGCAGCCCGTGCCGACAAAGCGAATGATCTCGTAGTCGTTCATCGAGTCGCCAAACGCCATGACCTCGTCGCGTTCGACGCCATAGTGCTCCATGAGCTGCTCGATTCCCGAGGCTTTCGACACACCGGGCTGCATGGCATCGATCCATGCGTTTCCAGAAGGCGCAAAGGTAAAGAGCTGGCCAAGCTCGCGCTGCAGTACGTAGGCACTGTCCATAACGGCACAGTCATCGCAAAAGATACTCGCCTTGATGATATTTACGCTGGGATCGGGCAGCTCCCAAATGCGCTCGGCATTGGGAAGGTCCTTATCGACCTCACGCACGAACTTGCACTCGTCATCGAGCAGGAAGGACTTGGTTCGGTCAAAGAGCGCAAGATGCAGATTGGGAAACGTCCTGACGGCTTGGGCGAGCCTTCGAATCGCCAGGTGGGAATACACCTCACGGTCTACCATCTTACCGTCGGCGTAGACCTGGGCGCCGTTAGCGGCGACAAAGTCCATCTTGTCGCGAACGGGCGCAAAGAACTCGCACAGGCGATCGTAGCGACGACCTGACGATGCAGCGAAATGCACACCATGCTCGTGTAGCGCCAGAATCAGTTCGTAGGTCTCGGGAGGCACCTGGCCGTTTTCGTCAAGCAGTGTGCCGTCCATATCGGATGCAATCAGTTTAAACATAGAAAAGCTCCCTTCGGGCTTGATGGAATCGGACGTATATCCAAAATCACCGTACCCAAAGGGAGCTCAAATAAGACTCCGCGGGCGCAAACGTTACAAGGACCTAGCAAATAGCTCACGCGCGCCAGAGGCCCCACGGTCGCGACGTCAGGCAGCCCGCCAAAGAGTGTCCCCGACGATTAGTCGTTTAAGAACGTCCCCGATGACTAGTCGGCATAGGTGAAGGTTGTAACGTCGAACATGCCCTCGGGGCGGATGCGGAGCGTCGGGATGACCGGCAGGGGCAGGAAGATGATGCCCATGATGGGGTCGAGCGGCGGCTCAATACCCATGGCGCGCGCCTTGACCATAAAGTCGTCGTGCTGCGCAGCAACGTCCTCGGCCGTGCCTTCGCTCATAAGGCCACCGAGCGCCAGCGGAATACGCGCCACGACCTTGCCGTTGCGCACCAGCACGTGGCCGCCCTGGCCCACGGCCTCGACGGCAGCCATCATATCAGCCGCGCTGTCGCCCACCACGCACACGTTGTGCGAGTCGTGGCCGATCGTCGAGGCGATGGCACCGCCCGTGATGGTAAAGCCGCGCACCCAGCCGCGACCGATATGCTTGCCGACCAGGCCCAGGCCAGCGGGGCCGTCGCCATCGGCGCCCTCGGCCTGCAGCGACACGCCGCGGCCGTGGCGCTCGATAAGCATAATGCGGCGCAGGCCCTCGGCACTCTCGGGGCGAGCCATACCCGTGATGGCCATACCCGGGATGACATCGATAACGGCCTCGCCCGGCTTAAAGGCATAATCGAATACGTCGAGCGAAAGCTTCGGCAGTTTAACGGAAGCGCGCAGCTCATCGGCAAGGGCCGCAACCTCGACCATCTCGGGTGCAATCTCGCCCACAAAGGTGCCGTCCTGCGCCACCAGAGCACCGGCGGCATAGACACGATGCGGAGCCTTGGCAAACGTCAGGTCATCGAGCAACAGCAGGTCGGCGCGTTTGCCCGGGGCGATTGCGCCGCGGAGCTCGTGCGGGTCGCGGCAGCCGTGGTCCAGGCCAAATGCCTCAGCCGTGGAAAGGGACGCCATGGAGATGGCGACCACCGGGTCGACGCCAGCCTCGATGGCCACGCGGCAGGCATTGTCGATCATGCCGGTCGAAAGCGCGTCGGAGGGAGCGCGGTCGTCGGTCGCAAAGCAGCAGCGGCGGGCGCGGGCGGGGTTTTCCAGCAGCATCGGGGACAAATTGGCCAGATCGTGGCTGCACGTGCCCTCACGCAGCATCACATACATGCCGCGGGACAGTTTATCGAGCGCCTCCTCGGGAATCGTCGACTCGTGGTCGGCGATAATACCCGCCGCGGCATAGGCGTTGAGGTCCTTGCCGGCAACGAGCGGCGCGTGGCCGTCAACCTGCTTGGACGGCGTCTGGTTGGCAGCATCGATGCGAGCGCAAGTCTCGGGGTCGGCCATAAAGACGCCCGGCAGGTTCATCATTTCGCCCAGACCAAAGACATCGCCTGGATGCTCGGCAAAAAACGCCTGCATATCGGCAGCAGAAATAACGGCACCGGCCTGCTCGTCGGGCAGCGCGGGCACGCACGAAGGCATCATGTATTTGATGGAGATGGGTGCGCGGCGGCCGTCCTCAATCATAAAGCGCAGGCCGTCCAGGCCCGCCACATTAGCAATCTCGTGGCTGTCGGCAATGGCGGTGGTAGTACCGCGCGTCGCGGCCATGCGAGCATACTCGGCGGGACGGATGTTCGAAGACTCGATATGCAGATGCCCGTCAATAAAACCGGGAGCGAGATAGCGACCCTGGCAGTCGATGACCTCAGTTGCCTCATAGGTGCCAGCGGCATCGTCGCGACCATCGTAGAGCACGCCGACGATCACACCGTCCTTGACGGCAACGCTACCGGGCGCCACGCGCTGGCCATACACGTCGACGATCTGTGCATTGGTAAACAGCGTGTCGACGGGCACGCGGCCCTCAGCGGCCTCGATCACAGTCCTCATGACCTCAACGGACATACATACTCCTTTAACCGTAGAAAAAAGCTGCGGAGCGGACAAGCCTTCACCGCAGCATGCTCATAGCCATTGTATGCCCAAACGATGGGCCAACAATACGCCCCTCCGCTTAACGGCACACGCCACTTGGTGCAATGGGGACTGCCGCTGAGCACCAATGACTACTCGACGACTACTAACTGCCGTCCCGACAACAAAAACGCCGATGTTTTGGCAACGACAGCGAGCGGGTCGCATTTGAGACAAGGTGACGTGAAACGAAAGGGCGCTGACCTTCTGGTCGCGCCCTTGAAGTTGAACGTCAGATTGTCCAAATGCGGCCCGCGCAGCGTCGGCCGGTCCGCCGTTCGGTAGAACGGCGGAACTAAATCAACTTAAAGCCCTTGCGCTTGCCTACGGAGAGGGTGTCGCCCAGCTTGAGGGCGCTCGGATCGATGTTGTAGCTCTTGGAAGCCACAGCCTTGCCGTTGATCTTGACGCCGCCGCCGTCGATGTCGCGGCGGGCCTGACCGGCGCTGGCCGAAAGGCCCAGGTCCTTGAGCAGGCCAGCGAGGTAAATCTGGCCCTCGTCGTTGACGGTCAGCTCAACGTGCTTCTCGGGGAAGTCGGCAAGCTGGCCCTCCTTGAACACACGGTCGAACTCGGCCTGAGCCTCGTCGCCGGCGCCAGCACCGTGGTAGGTGTCGCACAGGTCGCGGCCTAGAGCGCGCTTGAGCTCGTAGGGGTCGGCGGAGCCATCGGCCAGGGCGGCATCGATCTTGTCGACCTCGGCCGGGGCGAGCGAGCTGGCCAGACGATAGTACTTGCCGATCATCTCGTCGGGGATGGACATGGTCTTGCCGAACATATCCTTGGGAGCGTCGGTCAGGCCGATGTAGTTGCCATAGGACTTGGACATCTTGCGCACGCCGTCGGTGCCCTCGAGCAGCGGCATGGTAAGCGCGATCTGCGGCTCCATGCCCATCTTCTCCATGAGCTCGCGGCCGGCGAGCAGGTTGAAGAGCTGGTCGGTGCCGCCCATCTCGACGTCGGCCTTGATCTGAACGGAGTCGAAGGCCTGCATCACGGGGTACAGAAACTCGTGCAGGGCAATCGGCGTCTGGGACTGGTAGCGCTTGGTAAAGTCGTCGCGCTCAAGGATGCGGGCGACGGTGAACTTGGAGCACACCTGCAGCAGGCCGGCCAGGTCCATCGAAAGGATCCAGTCGCCGTTGTGCACGATGGTGGTCTTCTCGGGGTCCAGGATCTTCATGGCCTGGCTCACGTAGGTCTCGGCGTTGGCCTCGATCTGCTCCTGCGAAAGCTGCGGGCGGGTGGAGTTCTTGCCCGAGGGGTCGCCGATCAGCGCAGTGCCGTTGCCGATGATAAGGGTGACGTTGTGGCCCAGGTCCTGGAACTGACGCATCTTGCGCAGGGGCACGGCATGGCCCAGGTGCAGGTCGGGGCTGGTGGGATCGACGCCGAGCTTGATGTTGAGGGGCTCGCCCTTCTCAAGCTTCTTGCGAAGGTCGGCCTCGGGGACGATCTGCGCTGCACCCGAGGTGATGATACGCATTTGCTCGTCAACAGACAGCATTGGGTATCCTCCTTTTGCTATAGCACCCTCACCGGATACGGCGGTGCTGGAAGTTCATAAACCCATTAATAATAACCAAAACAGCGCGACGCGGCACCTACGACAGGAAAATCCTCGTCCTGCCGCACGCGTCGATAACGACCGGCAAACGCGTGCCGTCACGTTCGACCAAAAAGCGCGCCTGCTGACGGCGCGAGCAGTCACGGCAACGGACCTGCCCCGTTGCATCCGTGGCGCAGGCGCCCTCGGCAGTCAGCAAGCAGTGCTCGCACACCATGAGCTCGGGACGGTCGGCATCGACAGGCCCCAAGACACCGGGACAAGCGGCAAGCTCGGCAACACGCTCCGCATCATTGCCGAGCAACTCGGCCGACAAGTACACCCGCCCCGCCCCGAGTCCGCGCAGCCAGGTAAGCGTGACCCGATTCGCGCAGAACACCGGCGCCGCCACGTCAAACGTCATGCCCAGCTCGCGAGCGATCACCACCTGTCCCAGGTTGCGGCAGACGACGCGCCCGGCACGCTGCATAAGTGAGCGGGTCCGATCAACGTCACCCGTGCGGCACACCTCGTCCAGCACCACAACGGCGTCGGATAAATCGCGTTCTCCGCGCGGATCGGCATCCATCAGCTGCCAAGCAAAAACCATGTGAGCGGGAACCGCGCGCTCCGCCAACTCCGTCGACGCACCGCCATCCACCGCAACGTCCTCAAAGGGCAGCACCTCAACGGCGCGCGCAACGGGTGCAATCGCATCCGCCTCGGCCCGCATGCGCTCCAACACCGCCGCTGTCTGATCCAACACGCCGGCGCTGCGAATCAGGTATACCTCGCAGCCCGTGTCAACCTTACGCTTGCAATGCACGACGACGCGCTTCCCCGCTGCGGCATCCACCGGGCAGGGCACCTGCGGCCAGCGCTTGGGCACATCGGGGCGCGCGTCGACGCCCGGATAGAACCGAATCTCGAGCGTGTCACCCGCCGCCACGGCGGCATCGAGCTCAACGGTCACCTCTTCGTGGCCCACAGCGACCAAGCGCCCCACGCGCACGCCCTGGTTAATTGCACGCTCAAAGCTCATCAGCTCGGCACCCGAACGCCCTCGCAGGTACGCATCGGTAAACCCACGGTTAAACGACCTTCCCAGCTCGCGCTCAAGCTCTTCCACGGCACCGGGGTCCCACGCGCCGTCGCGCAGCATATCGAGCGCCCGGCGCCAAACCCGCACCACGTTGAATACGTAATCGGGGTTCTTCATGCGCCCCTCGATCTTGAGCGACGCCACGCCGGCATCTACAAGCTCGGGCAGATGCGCAATACCCAGATAGTCATGCGGACACAGCAGACGATCCCCCTCAACGGCGACAACGCTCTGTCCCGCCTCGTCCACTAGGTCGTACGCCAGACGGCACGGCTGTGTGCAGTCGCCGCGCATCGCCGATCGTCCACGCCGCAGGGCCGAGAACTCGCACGCCCCCGAATAGCCGATGCAAATCGCACCGTGGCAGAATACCTCGATGGGCACGCCCGTGGCACAGAGCGCCGCAATCTCGTCGACCGTCAGCTCGCGCGCCGTCGTCACGCGCTCGACCCCCAACTCATCGGCGGCAAGCCGCACGGCGCCTTCGCTATGAACGCCCGCCTGCGTAGACAGGTGAATCTCGACCCCGGGAATCGCCGCGCTCAGCGCGCAGGCCAACCCGGCATCGACCACAATCAGAGCATCGGCGCCCAGCTCCAGTGCATGAGCTCCCAACGCCACCGCGTCGGACAACTCATCGTCAAACACGAACACGTTGAGCGTCACGTACACACGCACGCCATGGGCATGCGCCACGGCGCAGCCGCGCGCAAACTCGTCATCCGTAAAGCCGTGGGCGCTCACACGGGCGTTAAAGCCGCCCAACCCCGCATAGATGGCATCGGTACCCGCGGCGATAGCCGCAAGCATCTGGTCGAGTCCGCCCGCCGGCGCCAGCAGCTCGGGCAGCGCCGCACTGACGACATCCAATCCAGTCTCGCATTGTCCGCTCGGCCCCATCGCCCGAATCGCCATCGACAAACTCCTTACCAAGGTATGCATTCACTCTGAAAAATGCCGTCTTCCAGCATACACGAGGCCTCGCGCGCCCCGTTTGGTTTATCGTGTAATAACTTATGTCCATCCTGCCCCGACGGCACATCCACCGTCCGGCACGACATACCTGGAGGTCAATATATGGGTCCTCGCCAACGACAGGGACACAGCCGTTCAAAGACGCACGCCCTGCCCATAATCCTGCTCTCGTTTTTGGGCTTTCTGCTGATTGCGGGCGTGGCGTTTGGCATCGGCATGGTCGGCAACGTCAACCGCTGGCTGTCCGATCTGCCCGACTACACCGACGCCAACGCGTATCTGGTGAGCGAGCCCACCGAGATCGTCGACTGCAACGGCAACAAGATCGCGAGCTTCTACACGCAAAACCGCAAATCCATCACCAAGGACGAGGTCTCCCCCTACGTGCTGCAGGGCACCGTTGACGTCGAGGACGAGCGCTTCTACGAGCACGGCGGTATCGACCTGTGGGGTATCGCGCGTGCTGCGGTGGCAACCCTCGGCGGCGGGCACGAAGGCGCCTCGACTATCACCCAGCAGCTTGTGCGCAACACCATCCTGCAGGAGGAGCAGTTCGACTCGACCATTGAGCGTAAGGTGCGCGAGGCCTACATCGCCATCAAGATGGAGGACATGTACTCCAAAGACGAGATCCTCATGATGTACCTCAACACCATCTATTACGGCCACGGCGCCTACGGCATCGAGGCCGCAGCCGAGACCTATCTGTCCAAGAGCGCCGCCGACCTCACCCTGAGCGAGGCCGCGCTACTCATCGGCCTTCCCAACTCGCCTTCGCAGTACGACCCCACGGTCAATCCCGATCTGGCACTGTCCCGCCGCAACAAGGTTCTCGACAACATGCTGCGCCTGGGCCACATCACCCAGGAGGAGCACGATGCCGCACAGGCCGAGCCCATCACCCTCAACGTGACCGAAATCTCGGGCAGCGGCGTCGACGTATACTCGCAGCCCTACTTTGTCTCCTACGTCAAGCAGCTGCTGGAGCAGGAGTTCTCGACCGACGTGCTCTTTAAGGGCGGCCTGACCGTCAAGACCACCATCGACCCCACGATGCAGCAGGTGGCAGAGAATGCCGTCCGCGAGCAGCTCGACACGCTCTCGCTTGACGGCCTGGACATGGGCATGGTCGTCGTCGACCCCAAGACCGGCTACATCAAGTGCATGGTGGGCGGCTACGACTACAACGCCGACGAGAACCACGTAAACCATGCCACGGCCAAGCGCCCCGTGGGCTCCACGTTTAAGGCCTTTACGCTGGCAACTGCCATCCAAAACGGCATGAACCCCAACGTCACCCTCAACTGCAACTCGCCTCTTACAGCCAAGGGCACCACGACCAAGGTGCAAAACTATGCCAACCAAAGCTATGGCAACATCACGCTTAAGCAGGCAACGGCATACTCATCCAACACCGGCTACATTCAGGTGGCAGAAGCCATCGGCAACAACAAGATCATGTCGCTCGTCAAAAAGCTCGGCATCGATCCCGCCAAGGACAATATCGAGGACGTTCCCGTCATGACGCTCGGCACCGGGTCCATCTCGCCGCTCGAGATGGCATCGGCCTACGCAACGTTTGCCAACGGCGGCTATTATCGCCAGCCGATCGCCATCACCGAGATCGACTCGCGTACCGGCTCGGTTCTGTACCAGCACACCGACAATCCCACGCAGGTGCTCACCGAAGGCGAGGCTGCCGCGGTTACCGACGTTCTATCCGGTGTCATGCAGGGCAGCGGCACGGGTGCCGCCGGCGCGCTGAGCGTCAACCAGCCCTATGCCGGCAAGACGGGCACCACTGACAACACCACCAACCTGTGGTTCTGCGGCTACACGCCGCAACTGGCATGCGCCCTGTGGACCGGTTATTCCGCTGGCGAGATTCCCATCCAAAAGTACGGTACAGACCTGCTGGGCGACAGCACCAACCTGCCCGTCTTTAAGAAGTTCATGAACACTGTTTTGGCCGGAACCGAGCGCGAGGAGTTCCCGACCGGAACGGCTCCCACGTACAAGAACAATAACGTCTGGAAGTTCTACGGCACCAGCAACGCCAAGAAGTCGGAAGACAAGGAAGACAAAGACGAGGAGGTAACCACCACCACGACGACTACCACGACGACCGAGACCACGGATGGCGATACGACCGGCGGAAACGGTACCACCGGCGGAGACGGTACGACCGGCGGCGACGGTAGCGGCGGCGAGGGCGGCTCTCCTGCTCCCACTCCTACTCCCACCCCTACTCCCGACCCTTCGCCTACTCCCACGCCTACCCCCACGCCCGATCCTTCAACGGGCCAGTAAGCGCAAAGGACGACTGACACCAAAGCGCCCGAGCAGCACGTACGCTGCTCGGGCGCTTCTTTATTTCGGCAGATGCCACAAGATGCCGCGACGGCTCCGGCTACAGGACCGATAGGGCAACAGGCACTGGTATGCAAAAAGGGCGCTGACCTTCGTCAACGCCCCCGGTAATTACCTATAGCAACAATCGGCACAGCAGCAGCGCCGCTACTCCCCTACTTGTGAGAGTTACTCAGCTTGTTGATGAGCGCCTCAAGGCGCTCGCCGTCCTCGGCCGTCTGCGCAATAACCAAGATCGTGTCGTTGCCGGCAAGCGAGCCAAGCACGTCGGGCAGCTCCGCAGCATCGACAGCTGCGGCAATACCAGAAGCCGTACCGGGCTGCGCCTTGATCATAACCAGATTATCGGTGCGCAGTACGCCGGTAACCAACTCGGAAACCATGCGCTGCAGATGCAGGTCCTCGGCAAGGACATAGATGCCCTCGGGAAGCTTACGCAGTCCCATGTCCGCGATGTCGCGCGAAACGGTCGCCTGCGTGCAATCGAAACCCATGGCGCGAAGCTCGTCTACCAAAACGCGCTGCGTGCGTACGTCCTTATTGCGAACAATATCTCTGATGGCATCCTGGCGCCCATTGCGTTTTTTGGCCATACAAAACCTCACTCCAAAAGATGGTGGAGACAATCACTTAGTGATTGAATAGTTTAGCGCTATTTGAGGGTTTTAGTGAATAAGAACGCATTTCGAAACAATTCCATGCAATTTATTTCGAAAATCACGCTACTAGACAGTCCTGGCGCCCGAACGATTGAAAAAGGCCGCCAGATGCGTATACAACGCACACCGCATGGGCTTGGCGCTGGCTATCGAACCATAGAGCAGACCTAGGCCACGATGGTTGCCCTTAAGGGCCGCAACCATCTGACGGGTACGCTGCGCATCGAGCATATCATGCAAACGGGCCGAACGCTCTATTGAAGACACCCCATGGGGGCTCAGACACAAATTTTCGATGCAGGCAACCAGGCCGGTGTAGTAATACCGCTGGCAGACCAGTTTTAACTGATCGCCACCGCCCACGACGGCAAGCGAGTCAGCAAGCCTGTCGAGCGACCCGATATCATCTGAAAGCCTGGCAAACATCGTGGGGTCAAACGTCTCCGTAA